>JBGUTM010000235.1:0-26523 GCA_045133075.1 Alistipes sp.
GCGAGCCCGGGGGCTCGGCAATACGCACGGCCACCTCGCGCTGAATCATACCCACCGACTCGGGCACAAGGTTACGATTTTCGATAATTTTGAAGAATATCTGTGACGATATGTTGTATGGGAAGTTTCCTATAATCTTCACTCCGTCAGGGAATTGTCCTGCGAGGTCCATCTTTAGGAAGTCGCACGACAACAGGCGTGGCGTAAAGTCGGGGTAGTGTACGTTGAGGTAGTCTACACTCTCGGTATCAATCTCGGCACCCCACGTGACGATATCCTCGCGGCGCAACAGATACTGCGTCAGCACACCCATACCACAACCTACCTCCAGGACAGTGTCGGGCCTCTCGGCCGTGCCGCCCGAGAGCGAATTGCATATTTTCTGTGCTATGTTTAGGTCGGTCAGGAAGTGCTGACCGAGTGCCTTCTTAGCTCTAACCTCACTCATATATTACACATTTTTCCGGTGGTAAAGATAGCAAAAGTAGTTGGTTTTCTGTGCTACACCTTCAAAAATGTATCCTTCTTGTAGAGGAAGTAGAGGAACAACCAGCAGGCTACGACATAGCCACCCGTAAGGATAACCTTACTCCAATCTTCGGGGCACATATCGGCCACGCCACCCAGGAAGAAGCGAGCAACCTTCTTGAAATCAATAATTTTCTGCGCAAGATAGATGGTAATCGAGTTGAGTCCTATAACACGGAAGAAAAGAGTCCAACGCCTCCAACCGCGCACATCTATCAGATAGTAGAAGAGGGCAAACATTACCAGCGAGTAGCAACCTACGGCCAGCACAAACGAGGACGACCAGAGCATCTTGTTTACGGGCAGAACCATATTCCACGCCCACGCCACAAGGCCCATAACCACTCCTGCCACGGCCATATATACGGCTTTGCGACTGCCCGACACCCTATCCTCGGGCAGTCGAACCCACTCTCCCGCGAAGTTGCCGAGCATAGCCGTAACCACGGCCGGCAGTGTCGAGAGCAGACCTTCGGGGTCGAAGGTGTCCCAGATGAGTTTTCCGGGTAGCAACATACGGTCGATATAGCCGACAAGGCAACCCTCCCTCGATAGAGCCTCTGCACCTGCCGCATCGGGAGCTGCAACCAGAGCCGACAAGGCCCAATAGCCGAGCAGAATGGCCACTGCCACTACTCCTCGAGTGCGAACTCCGCAATGGATGTAGAGCAGTGCCGCCAGAGCCCACGCCGTACCGATACGGCCCAGTACGCTGGCGATACGCATATTCTCGAAGTCGAGCTTGAAGAATCCGTTGTAGACCACGCCCAATGCTATGAGAATCAGCGCACGGCGCAGGATATTCCAGTGTATGCGACCCTCACTCAGCCCTTTGGCACGTTGTGCTGCCAGCGAGAAGGGGAACGACACGCCTGCAATAAAGAGAAAGAGCGGGAAGATGGTATCGTGGTGTGCCAGGCCATTCCACTCCACGTGACGCATCTGTTGTGCCAGCCAGCCTGCAAACGGAGCCTCCGAGAGGGCACAGAGTGCAATCACAAAGCCCGAAAAGCCCATAATAAAGAGCATATCGAAGCCTCGTAGGGCATCCAGCGACCAGAGGCGTGTTGTTTTTTGTTGGGTCATAGTCTCTTTGTAGTTATTAGCCATTAGCTGTTTTGATTCTCAAAATTAGGATATTGTGCTTTGGGACTCAGTATGATGAATTAACATATATAAAAGAGGGATTTTTAGGCAGGATAAATTCCTAAATCCGAAGCATGCCATTGTATGTGAGGTGGTTGGGAATAAACCAAACGAAGAGATTACTTTATATATGTAGCTAATTTCCTGCTTCGCACATAAACTTGATACGCACCAGACGAATCTCCTCCTCGGTGTAGTCGCTACCCAACTCCTCGATAGCCTCATCCAGAGAGTCACTCTCGGCGTCCTCCTTGAAGTAGAGGTAGATATCCTCAATCTTGTCCTCGTCCATATAGTTGCGCAGGTAGTACGAGATATCCAGGCGTGTGCCCGAACGAACGATACCCTCAATCTCGGTCAGCAACTCCTCGAAATCGAGGTCGCGAGCACGAGCGATATCCTCCAAATCCATCTTGCGGTCGATGGATTGGATAATGAAGATCTTGTTTCCGGCCTTGTTGGCAACCGACTTTACGACCATATCCTGCGGACGCACGATATCCTTCTCCTCAACGTAGGCCTTGATGAGCTTGATGAACTCCTCGCCAAACTTACGAGCCTTGCCGGCACCCACACCCGAGATATTCTGCATCTCCTCGATGGTGATGGGGTATTGGATGGACATATCCTCGAGTGAGGGGTCTTGGAAGACTACAAACGGGGGCAGGCCGTGCTGCTTGGCAACCTTCTTGCGCAGATCCTTGAGCATCGCAAAGAGCTCCTCATCGGCAGCTCCACCCTTGCCCATAGGTGCAACTTCGGCTTCGCGCTCCTCCTCGTCATAGTCGCGGTCGAGGGCTATCATCACCGAAGTCGGGGCATCTATATACTTCTCGCCCTTCTTGTTTATCGAGATAAGACCGTAGTTTTCGATATTCTTGTCAATAAGACCCATAATCAAGGCCTGGCGCAATACCGCTCCCCAGAAACGCTCGTTCTTCTCGCTACCGGCACCAAACCACTCGAGCTTATTGTGACCATAGCTCTTGATAATGGCCGTAGTACGACCCATCATCAAGTTGCAGAGATGATCCATCTTGAACTTGTCGCCGATGTCGCGCAGAGCCTCCAACGCCATTTTGAGTTCGGCCTTTGCCTCCACCTTCGGACGGGGATTGCGGCAGTTGTCGCAGCATCCACAGTTGGCGTCTGGATACTCCTCTCCAAAGTAGTGCAACAACGTCTTGCGGCGACATATCGAGCTCTCGGCATACGATACGGTCTCGAGCAACAGCAACTTGCCAATCTCCTGCTCGGCGATGGGCTTGCCCTGCATAAACTTTTCGAGCTTTTGGATATCCTTGTAACTATAGAATGTCAGACAGTGACCTTCGCCGCCATCGCGGCCGGCACGACCCGTCTCCTGATAGTAGCCCTCGAGTGACTTGGGGATATCGTAGTGGATGACATAGCGCACATCGGGCTTGTCGATACCCATACCGAAGGCTATGGTGGCCACAATCACATCAACCCTCTCCATTAGGAAGTCATCTTGATTGTTGGCGCGGGTCTGGGCATCCATACCTGCGTGGTAGGCCAATGCCTTGATTCCGTTTGCTACGAGCAACTCGGCCAACTCCTCGACCTTCTTGCGGCTCAAGCAGTAGATGATGCCGCTCTTGCCCTCGTTCTGCTTGATGAAGCGGATAATGTCGCGCTCGGCATCGTGCTTGGGTCGCAACTCGTAGTAGAGGTTGGGACGGTTGAATGAGGATTTGAATACCGTGGCATCCGACATACCCAGATTCTTCTGGATATCCATCTGCACCTTCGGCGTGGCCGTTGCGGTCAGAGCGATGAGCGGAGCCTGGCCTATATCGTTGATAATCGGTCGTATTCGGCGATACTCGGGGCGGAAGTCGTGACCCCACTCCGATATACAGTGTGCCTCGTCAATGGCATAGAACGAAATCTTGATTTTGCGTAGGAATGCCACATTATCCTCCTTGGTAAGTGACTCGGGGGCGAAGTACAGCAGTTTGGTCTTACCCGCCAACACATCATCTCTCACCTGCTGAATGGCTGATTTGTTGAGTGATGAGTTCAGGAAGTGGGCAATGCCCGATTCGGTCGAGAATGTACGCATAGCATCGACCTGATTTTTCATCAGGGCGATAAGTGGCGAAATAACTATTGCTACGCCATCCATAAGCAGCGCGGGCAGCTGGTAGCAGAGTGATTTTCCGCCGCCTGTTGGCATTAATACAAAGGTATCATTTCCGGCAAGTACGTTGCGAATTACAGCCTCCTGATTTCCCTTGAACGAAGAGAATCCGAAGTACTCCTTCAACTTGTCGTAAAGCATATCAGCGTTGTTTGTAGAACTATTAGCCATTTACTCGTCCGATTTCACGATTTTTCAGTCAAAGATAGAAAATTATTTCGAAATTTTATCATAACTTTGTAAAAAATTTAACTGCGCGATGCGACTTTTTACAACCGATTTAGTCAAGAAATACAAATCCCGCACGGTCGTTGACCACGTCTCAATAGATGTAAATCAGGGAGAAATAGTAGGTCTGCTCGGCCCGAACGGAGCCGGTAAGACAACCTCATTTTATATGATTGTGGGACTTATCAAACCCAACGAAGGACAGATATTTCTCCAGTATGATGACGGCAATACGGTCGAGCTTACCAAGATGCCCGTCTATCGCCGTGCACAGATGGGTGTGGGATACCTTGCACAGGAGGCTTCGGTTTTCCGCCGCCTTTCGGTTGAGGATAACATTAAGGCTGTGCTCGAGATGACCGACTTCTCGAAGGAGTATCAGGCCGAGCGTTGTGAGGCCCTTATCGAGGAGTTCCGTCTGCAAAAGGTGCGCAAGAGCCTCGGTATCCAACTCTCGGGTGGTGAGCGCCGCCGTACCGAGATTGCGCGTGCTGTGGCCATCAATCCCGCATTTATCCTTTTGGATGAGCCCTTTGCAGGTGTGGACCCCATCGCGGTTGAGGATATCCAGAGCATCGTGGCTACGCTCAAGAATAAAAATATCGGCGTAATCATCACTGACCATAATGTAGATGAGACCCTGGCCATTACCGACCGTACCTATCTGCTCTATGAGGGCAAAATCCTCAAGACCGGTACAGCCGAGGATTTGGCTAATGACGAGATGGTGCGCCGTGTCTATCTGGGTAAGAACTTCGAGCTCAAGCGCAATCATCGTTTTGAACTGGAGGAGAAGTAATTATCCACACCATCTGTTGATTTATGGATATAACCATCTCTCGGGGAGCTCTCAAAGGTCGATTAACCCCACCCTGTTCAAAGAGCTATGCACAACGCGCCCTCGCCGTATCACTGCTGGCGGAGGGAGAGTCTATTTTGCGTAATATCGAATTTTGTAACGACACCCTCTCGGCTATTCGCTGCATCGAGAGTCTGGGTGCTGAGGTGCGCCGCATTGACGATACGACCATTGCCGTTCGCGGAGGTTTTGCACCGAAGAGTAATCTCTTACAGGTGGGTGAGTCGGGCCTCTCGACACGCCTGTTTACCCCAGTTGCCTCGCTGGCCGATATGCCGATAGTCATCAATGGATCGGGTACATTGCTGCATCGTCCGATGACGATGATGATTGAGCCGTTACGCAGGCTCGGCGTTGAGGTGCGTGATGGCGGCGGTTTTCTGCCTATCGAGGTCAAAGGTCCCATTCGTGGTGGTGAGATTGAGGTCGATGGTTCGCTCTCTTCTCAGTTTGTGACGGGCCTATTGCTGGCTCTGCCGTTGGCTAAAGAGGATACCACATTGCGAGTTCACGGAGCCGTATCGACACCCTATATTGCTATGACAATCGACACTGCTAAGCGATTTGGCGGCAAGATTCTGCATAACGACTTCTCGGAGTTCTATATCGAGGGTGGTCAGCATTACTCGGCGACCGATTTTGCCATCGAGGGCGATTGGAGTGCGGCGGCTATGCTGCTGGTGGCGGGAGCCGTTGCCGGCGAGGTTACGCTCGACAATATCTCGACCCTCTCGTTGCAGGCCGATACGGCCATATGTAACGCTCTGGTACACGCCGGAGCCTCGGTGATAAACGAGGAGAACTCCATTACTGTTGCCAAGCGCGACCTTCAGGCCTTTGAGTTCGATGCCACCAACTGCCCCGACCTCTTTCCTGCGCTTGTAGCGTTGGCTGCGGCTGCCGAGGGTGAGAGTGTCATTGTCGGAACCAAACGCCTTGAACACAAGGAGAGCAACCGAGCCGAGACCCTGCGCGAGGAGTATGCCAAGCTCGGCATCGAGGTCGATATCGCAACCGAGAATGTGATGAGAGTTCGTGGTGGCGAGATTCGCTCTGTCACGGCTGACGGATGCCATGATCACCGTATTGCGATGTCGTTGGCGGTGTCGGCACTGCGTAGCGATGGGGCGGTGGAGATCCGTGGTGCAGAGTGTGTCGAGAAGAGTTATCCCGACTTTTTCAGGGATTTGGAGCATTTAAGAATCAAATAACGGAGGAGTAAATATGCACAATAGCTTCGGCAGAGGTTTTCGAATGGAGATCCAGGGTGCTTCGCACTCGGAGACGATACGCATCGCAATAGATGGTCTGCCACAGGGTGTAGCCCTCACTGAGGCGGACTTCGAGGCCGACCTTGCGCAACGCCGAGCCGGAGCCATCGGTACAACACCTCGTGCCGAGACCGATAAACCCGAAATAGAGGGCCTTGAAGGTGGTAAGACTACGGGTGGACGCATCGCCATAACATTTCGTAACAACAATACCCGCTCGGGTGACTACTCGCATCTGCGCCGTCATCCGCGCCCATCTCACGTGGATTTTGTGGCTAACAGCCGCTGGGGCGAGGCGATAGATCTGCGTGGTAGTGGCCAATTTTCGGGTCGTATGACTGTGGCTCTGGTTGCTGCAGGTGTTGTGGCCAAGAAGATTTTAGGCAACACCATCCAGTTTTCGAGCGAGATTGTCGAGCTGGGCGGTTGCCGCGACCGTAGTCGATTTGAGGAGATACTACTCGATGCCGTGGCCGATGGAGATTCGGTTGGTGGCGTTGTCGAGTGCAGGGTCAAGGGGTTGCCCATAGGGTTGGGAGAGCCGTTCTTTGACTCTACCGAGAGTATTATCAGCCACCTGCTCTTCTCTGTGCCGGCAGTCAAGGGTGTGGAGTTTGGCTCGGGCTTCGAGGGAGTGCGTCTGCGTGGCTCGGAACGTAATGACCGCATAATCGCTGCTGACGGCTCGACAGCCACCAATAATGAGGGTGGCATAAACGGAGGCCTTACCAATGGCAATGAGCTTGTCGTGCGTGTGGCAATAAAGCCTACGCCGAGCATCGCTCTGCCGCAAGATACATTCAACTTTGAGAGCGGCCAGGTCGAGCCGCTCATCATAGGTGGCCGCCACGACTGTTGCATAGCCTTGCGTGCACGAATAGTTGTGGAGGCGGTCACTGCTATCGCTCTTGCCGAACTGAAACTCTCTGCGCAATGAGTACGCGCCGCGAAAATATCGAGCGTATAAGCTCGGCCCTAACTCCGCTCTATGAGTCGCGGGAGGCTCGTAATATCGCCGAGTGGGTCATCTGCGAGAGTGAAGCTATTTCGCGTTCGCAGCTTGTGGCCTTTCCTGACGAAGAGTCTGATATAAAAAATCTTGACAAGATAATCGAAGAGCTCGCGGCAGGCCGCCCCGTGCAGTACTTGTTGGGCTATGGTGAATTTTATGGTGAGCGATTCGCTGTTGGTGAAGGGGTGCTGATTCCGCGTCCCGAGACCGAGGAACTGGTGGCGTGGATTTGTGAGGATGTGGCCCGAGACCGGACGATTGTGGGTGGAGAGAAGGATGAAGTGAAAATTCTCGACCTATGTACGGGCAGTGGCTGCATAGCCGTTTCACTGGCCAGAAATATCGAAAAGAGTGAGGTTACGGCACTTGATATCTCACCCGAGGCACTGCGCTATGCGCGTGAAAATGTGGAGCGACTTGCTCCCGAAGTGCGCCTGGTTGAGGGGGATGTGCTCGCGGGTGTTGAGCGGATTATTGACCAACAATTCGATGTTATCGTATCAAATCCACCATATATCCCCGCCGGCGATATTGCCACAATGCACACCAATGTACGCGACCATGAGCCGCACTGCGCTCTCTTCGTGGAGGATGAGCGACCGCTTCTGTTCTATGAGGCGATAGCCGACTCGGCTCTACATTTGTTGCGCGAGGGTGGTTGCCTCTATTTCGAAATCTATGAAAAGTTGGGCGATGAGCTCTGTGTGATGTTGCAGACCAAGGGGTTTGTGGACGTGACTCTGCGCTGTGACCTGAACGATAAACCGCGAATGATATGTTGCCGAAGAGCCTAAAGCCTAAACGAACAAAGACGCCCGAACAGGCCTTTGCCTCGCTGATGCGTCTGGCCGCCCGAAGCGAAAAATCCTCGGGTGATGCGATGCGACTGATGCAGAATTGGGGTGTCGAGCCCACGGCAAGGCAGGGCGTACTCCAAAAGTTGATTGATGCAAAGTTTATTGACGATGGCCGCTACGCTGAAGCCTTCGTGCGCGACAAGATGCGCTTTAGCGGATGGGGAGCCTTCAAGCTACGTGCTGCACTGCGCAATAAGGGTATATCCAACGAGATTGTAGATGAGGTGCTCTCTGCGCTCAATAGTAGTGATATGTCGGAGCGTCTGCGCGAGCGTCTCGAGCGCAAGATGCGCACCACAAAATACTCTTCGCGTTACGACCTTAAGACCAAACTTATGCGCTACGGAGCATCGCTCGGCTACGACTTTGAGTCTGTTGCCGAGGTGGTCGATGCGCTGATATCCGATATCAAAGAATGAAGCGGCTCCTTCTAATAATCACAACCCTCTACTCGGCTTTTGTGTCGGTGGGTGGCTATGCTCAAGCCCTTATAAACGAGGAGTATGTCTATCCGCTGCTGGATGTGCGCAGACTCTACTCGGCCAACTTTGGCGAGATGCGCCCCGACCACTTCCACTCGGGTATCGACATCAAGAGCGATGGCGTTGAGGGTAAGTCGGTGGTAGCAGTTGCCGATGGTTATATTGCCCGCGTGGTCGATAAGCCCTCGGGCTACGGCCGCGCCATATATGTTGTCCACCCCGAGAAGGGGACAACCTCGGTATATGCCCATTTGAGCCGTTTTCGTGCAGATATCGACTCGTTGGTTATGGCGGAGCGTTATCGTCTGCAACGAAACTCGATGGATTTGCCCTTTGCACGAGACCGCTACCCCGTGAAGCAGGGCGAGATTATAGGATATTCGGGCAACTCGGGCAACTCATTCGGCCCCCATCTCCACTTCGAGATTCGCCACACGGCCACGCAACGCACTCTGAATCTTGTTACAGAGGGTATTATCAAAGTCGAGGATAAAACACCTCCAACAATCAACGGATTATACTTTGTGGCAACCGATACAGTGGCCGGTGTGCCGCGACACGCAAAGCCCCAACACATAACCCTGCAACGCTCAGCCGAAGGGTGCTATACCTCTCTTGCTACCCGCCCCGTAGTGCTTGGAGGCCGTGGCGGATACTTTGTCCTCGACCTTACCGACCGCAAGGAGGGGGTGTGGAATAGATTCGGTGTGTGGCGTGTGGCTGCACGGGTGGATGGACAGACCATCTTCGACTATCGAATGGATGGTTACACCTTCGATGTTACGCGCTACTGCAATGCCGTGGCCTACTATCCGATGCAGTTAAGGGCCCGCAGTGAGGTGATACGCCTTGCTCGCCTGGAGGGTAACAGATGTGAGTTTTACACCACCCTGCACAATGACGGGGCTATATCGCTTGCAGACTCGGTGGCCCGTTCGGTGAGTATCGTGGCCGAGGATGATTGTCATAACCGTTCGACTATCGAGTTGAGGGTTATCGGTGGGGGAGAGGCCGTGATGCCGCCTTGTGTCGATACGGTGGTTATCGACCGCAAGCGTAACTTTGCCTTTGAGCAGAACGACATAAAAATCACCATCCCGAAGGATGCTCTTTATGAGTCGGCTCTCTTCCACTGTGGCGTGGTCAATCGAGCCGTGCCGCAGGATTCGACACTGATGACACTCTCTCCCGTATATAAAATTATGGATGGTAGCACTCCTCTGCATCGCTCAGCCACCATCTCTCTCAGGGCCTACGTTCCACACAACCTGCGACCGCATACAGCCATTGCAACCCTTTCGCCCAAGGGTAAAATTGCCTATGTGGGAGGTAGTTGCGGTGAGGGTGAGGTTACGGCATATGTTCGCCGATTCGGAGAGTTCTGGGTTGTGGCAGATGTTGTTCCACCAAGCGTTAAACCTCGATTTGCGGATGGTGCCGACCTGCGGTCGGGTCAGCGACTTGTCTTTGAGGTTAGGGATAACTTCTCGGGGATAAACAAATATGAGGCCTACATCAATGGCGGGTGGGTGCCGCTCGAATACAGCCCCACACATCACACTCTGACATACCGATTCGACCCGTTGCATCCCATCGGGAGCGGTGAGCACGTCATTGTGGTTAAGGTGTCGGATAATTGCGAAAACGAGACCCTCTTCAAGCGCAGATTTACTCGTTGAGCGACTCGACCAGAGCCTTTAGGTCGCGCTCGGCCTGCGCAGCATCCTTAAAGAGAATGCCGTGAATGCCCATCTCGCGAGCGGCGATGATGTTCTCGATGTGATCGTCAAAGAATACCGTCTCCTCGGGGCGCAGGTTGTAACGCTCGAGCAGAATGCGGAATATCTTCTCGTCCGGCTTCTTGACTCTCTCGTCGCCCGATACGACCATACCATCCAGACCCTGCATAAACGTAAACTTGGTCTTGGCCAGCGGCATAGTCTCTGCCGACCAGTTCGTCAATCCGTAGAGTCGATAACCCTCGGCTCGCAGGCTCGCTTTGAGGGCGATACTCTCGGGAATCTCGGCATGTAACATATCGAGCCATCCATCCCAGTAGAGGCGGATTTCGCGCTCGTACTGCGGGAATTTAGGCACCAGCAGCTCGATGGCCTCGGCAAATGTCATCTCGGCATCGGTCAGTGTATTCCACTCCTGATTACACACCTGGGTAACAAAATACTCAACCTCCTGTTCGGTTGCGAAAATTTTGCGATAGAAATAGCGCGGATCCCAATCCACCAGTACACCGCCAAAGTCGAAAACGATATTTTTAATCATAGTTGAATCGAATTTTTGTGCAAGTTACCATTTTTTTTGAATATATACACTCCATGCACTATTTTTTGTTGCGGATTATACCGGAGCCGTCAGTGGTGACAGAGCCCTCATCGTGCATCTGTCGTAGGGTGTCGAGAAGATGTTGAGGTTCGCCGCGAAACCCCGCCATAAGGTCGCGCACCGTCAGCTCTCGCTCCGCAATCTTCCCGAGGATGAAGCTCCGCAAATCGTTGTCGTTCTTGCCTCCATCCTCGCTCTTTGCACGTTTGCGCTGTGCCAGGCATACATCGCAGATGCCGCAATCTTTCGCCTCGGTGTCGCCGAAGTATTCCGCAAGGATACGACTACGGCAACGCTCCTCATTTGAGGCGTAGTCGAGCATCTTCGAAAAGCGTTCGTGCATCATCTCCTTGCGCAGGCGGTAAGTCTCGGGTGCGATGTAGATGTCGGCGGTCGGCAGTCGCTCCTCATCAAAAAAGAGCATCGGCGAGCGATTCGAGGGGACGTATCGGATGATGCGCATCTGCCACAGCCGTTTGAAGAGCTCCTTGACCCTCTCGAGTGTGTAGCCGCTCACGGTGGCAATCTCGCACTCGTCTATGGCGCGGAACTCACTGAATACACCATTGTACATACGCAATATAGTGCGCAGGAAGTGGTCCAGGTCGTTGCGCTCGACCCTGATTTTGTATAGGTCGTCACGGCTGACGCAAAACATTATGCGAGCCGGATTCTCCATCTCCTCGGTGAGGGTCAGATAGCCGTTCTGTTGCAGAATCTTCAGCGCACTCTGAATCTTGCCGGTGAAGATATGCTCGCGCGAGGCGAAGTCGTGGATGTTGAACACAAACGAACTTTGCATTCCGTCACCGATGGCGATGCCTACATAGTTGCAGACCTTCTCGTATATGTCGCGAATCTCGTCCGTGGGAGGGAACTCACTCTCGAAACGCTTGATAACCCTCTGTTCATCGTCAGGCGAGGTGAGTAGTACGGCATAGCTGCGCCGACCATCACGACCTGCACGACCGGCCTCCTGGTAGTAACTCTCGAGCGAGTCGCACATCGTGTAGTGTACCACAAATCTCACATCCGCCTTGTCGATGCCCATACCGAAGGCGTTGGTTGCAACCATTATGCGGGTGCGGCCCTGTGTCCAATCCTCCTGACGCAGCGAACGCTCGGCGTTGGGCAGTCCGCCGTGGTAGTAATCAGCACTCTGCCCCTGTTCGCGTAGCCACGAGGCTATCTTCTCAGCCCCCTCGCGTGTGCGTACATAGACGATGCCCGAGCCGGCAACATTGCCGATTATGCGCATCAGTTGCTCGTTCTTGTCATCCACTTTGCGCACCGAGTAGGAGAGGTTGTCGCGAGCAAAACTACTGCGTAGTACGATTGGCTCGGCCAGCGAGAGCTTGTCGATAATATCCTCCTCGACAATCTTGGTGGCTGAGGCGGTGAGTGCAAGTATGGGGGTATCGGGTATCAGACGGCGCACCTCGGCAATACGCAGGTAGGAGGGGCGGAAGTCGTATCCCCACTGCGAGATGCAGTGAGCCTCATCGACCGCCAGCAGCGAGACCTTCATCTTCTGTACGCGCAGTCGGAAGACCTCGGTGGCAAGACGCTCGGGGGCGATGTATAGGAACTTCACATCACCATATACGCAGTTGTCCAAAGCGATGTCTATTTGTCGTGGCGTGAGGCCCGAGTGTATGGCTATGGCCGAGATTCCGCGGTGGCGCAGGTTGTCCACCTGATCCTTCATCAGTGCGATAAGGGGTGTGATGACTATGCAGACGCCCTCCTGGGCCATTGCCGGCACCTGGTATGTGAGCGATTTACCACCACCGGTGGGCATCAGCGCCAGGGTGTCGCGTCCGTCCATCACCGAGCGAATAATCTGCTCCTGCATCGGACGGAAGGAGTCGAACCCCCAATGTTCGCGGAGTACGGAGTGTATGGTTTGCGCCTGTTCCATAGCGCGAAGATAAGAAATTTGGAGGGTTTATTGCGCTATGTGAAAAAAAATATTTATCTTTGTCACATATAGTTAGAATTATGAAGTTCAAGAAGGAGTATAAAGTTCGCTCAATTGCCGGTGAGAACGTGGTGATTATGCAGGGTCGATATGGTAGCGATGTGACTCGCGTGATATCGCTGAACGACACCTCCCTGTTGCTTTGGAATGAGCTTCAGGGCGAAGAGTTCGACCTGAATCGAGTGGTAGACCTGCTGCTCGAGAATTTCTATGTCGATGAGGCTACGGCTACCAAGGATGCCGAGGCTTGGATTGCAAAACTCAAGGAGTGCGGTCTGGTCGCGGATGAAAATTAAGCGAAATATATCGGTGGCATTGATGCTGACCTATCTTGTGGCGATGGTGTTGAACGCTGTCGTGGTTTTGTCGTGCGACTGCATCTCGTGCCACGCTCACGTGACGACTATTCACTGCTCGTGTGGCGAGTGTCCGATGGAGATGGGTCGTGCCGTTCTTTCGCAACATTGTGAGTGTACTCACTCTCACGAGAATCGCGCTGAGGTGGCCGTGACGGTCGATAGTGAGCGTGTTCTCAAACTTACAAAGGTCGCTGTGGCAGAACTCCCTCGTGCGCTTGCCTGCCCGACCGATGCAACCTCCATTTCGGCGCACGAAACCCCAAACTGCCCTCTCGCGGTACCGTTGGATGACGATCCGCTACTCTGGGCGGGTGGTCTGCGAGCCCCTCCCGTTTTTGCATAATTTTTTGGTGCAGAGCGTTGCGAAAAGATGATCTCGCAACCCTCTATTCGGTAAAAATTGTGTAAAACCAACAAAAATCATATATGAAAACATTGAAATATATCCTTGCATCCGTGGGCTTGATCCTGGGTGTGCAACTTGCTGTAGCGCAAGATGTTTCGGGCGTAGTCCTGGATGGCGAGGGACAACCAATGGTGGGTGCTACAATCTACTGGGCCGACACCAATGTCGGTACGGTGGCCAACCTCGAGGGTGAATTCAAAATCCACCGCGTGAAGGGTTATGACCGCCTGGTATCTTCGTTTGTGGGCTACGAAAATGATACGCTGACGGTAGCCTCCACACTCTCGCGTGTGGAGTTCCGTAAGAGAGCCGTAATTGAGATGGAGAGTGTTGTGGTCACGGCCGGACAGGGTAACTATGTTATGCAGGGCGGAATCGTCAAGAACGAGATGATTTCGTTTGCGGGCCTCTGCAAGATGGCCTGCTGCAACCTGGCCGAGTCGTTCGAGAACTCGGCATCGGTGACTGTGGGTTACAGTGATGCAATCTCGGGTGCGCGACAGATTAAGATGCTCGGACTTGCCGGCACTTACACGCAGATTCTGGACGAGAATCGCCCCATTATGCGTGGCTTGAGCTCGCCTTACGGTTTGAGCTACACGCCGGGTATGTGGCTCAACTCGATTCAGGTGTCGAAGGGAATCTCCTCGGTTACGGCAGGTCATGAGGCGATGACAGGCCAGATTAACCTCGAACATCGCAAGCCTACGGATGATGAGCGTCTGTTTCTGAATGTATACTTTGACGATGAGCTCAAGCCCGAGATCAACCTCTCATCGGCACTCCCCGTGACCAAAGACAAAAAACTCTCGACCGTAATCCTGGCTCACGGCTCGATGGATACCCAGAGCCACGATAAGAATAAGGATGGAATGAGGGATATGCCCTTCTCGAATCAGGCAAACATCGCTAACCGCTGGCTCTACCAGACCGAGCAGGGTGTGCAGATTCGTTGGGGAGCTAAGTATACCCGTGATCAGCGTCTGGGAGGCGACATCCGCTTCAAACCGGATATGCGCGAAGATATGTGGGAGAAGAAGATCTATGGCTCGTCAATCCTTAACCAGAATGCCAATGCATACCTGAAGATCGGCTCGCCCGTGGGTGCCGGCGTCTATAACGAGCAGACCGAAGATGAGGTGCGCTCGAGTGTGGCCTTTGTTGCCGACTACAACTTCTATGATGAGAATGCCTACTTCGGATTGAATGACTATCTGGCACGTCAGCACTCGCTCTTGGCAAACCTGATGTACGACCACTACTTCAGCCTGCGACACAAACTTATCGTGGGTGCGATGGCTACGGTTGACCGATATGACGAGACGCTTCGTTCGCCGAGCCTTATCGGTGTGGATGCCTCGGCAGCGATTGCCCCGACCAAGAATCTATACTCGTTCGACCGCCTCGAGTCGGAGTTGGGTCTCTATGCGGAGTATACCTACACGTTGGCCGATAAGTTCTCGGCCGTGGTGGGTGTGCGTGGCGACTACAACACCTTTTACAAGAAGGCATATCTCACCCCGCGAGGCCATATCAAGTGGAACATCACTCCGACTACAATTCTGCGAGCTTCGGCAGGTATGGGCTATCGCTCGACTAACGTCATTGCCGATAATATCGGTATTCTGGCTACGGGCCGCACCATCATCTTCGATGGCAACAAGGATGGCGTGGACAAACCGTTCTACCTGACTTCAGATTTTCAACGTATGGAGTCGGTGGCTACCTTTGGAGGAAGTCTTGCGCAGACCTTTACCCTTGTGGGCTATCGAGATGCGACCCTCTCGTTCGACTACTTCCGCACCGAGTTTCTCAATCGCGTGATTGCTGACCAGGAGTGGGGTGCAGACTATGTAAATATCTACGCCACGGATGGTCGTTCGTTCACCGATAACTATCAGGTGGACTTTACCTGGACTCCTGTGGAGCGTTTCGACATCTTCGCCACGTTCCGCTACACCAATGCCAAGCAGACCATCACTCGTGCCGATGGCACCACTGCGCTGGTCGAGTCGCCGCTGGTGAGCCGCTTTAAGACCCTGCTGAACCTGCAATATGCCACCAAGTTCCGCCGTTGGGTATTCGATGTTACGGCGCAGTATAACGGCAAGTGCCGTCTGCCCTCGCTCGATGGTGATATTAAGAGCGTGAAATACTCGCCATCATACCCGATGCTCTTTGCGCAGGTGAGCTACAAGATTAAGTCGTGGGATATATACCTCGGTTGCGAGAATATCCTCGGTTACCGCCAGAAGGATCCTATTCTGCTCGGTGGTGAGAAGATGAGCGTGGGGGAGAACCCTTACGACACCTCGTTCAACTCTTCGGTGGTGTGGGGTCCGCTCAAGGGACGTAAGTTCTATATCGGAGTGAGATTTAACCTCTATTAGGAGAAATTTATAAACTAAAAAAATAGGAAAGATGATGAAAAAGATTTTGATGTTCTGCCTTGTGGCAGTGATGAGCGTAGGCGTAGGCGTAGGCTTTGCGCAGGAGAAGAAGGCTAAGGCCGAGAAGAAGATTGTGACCACCACCTTCTGCACCGATATCGACTGCGAGGGTTGTGCCAAGAAGATTTACAATAATGTTCCGGTGCTCGGCAAGGGTATTCAGGATGTGAAGGTTGATGTTAAGAGCAAGACCGTCACCGTGCAGTATGATGCAGCTAAGAACTCTGACGAGGCGTTGGTTAAGGCTTTTGCCCAGATTAAGGTTAAGGCCCAGCCCCAGCAGAAATAGCAGGAACTGCATATAACAACAATAGCCACCCAAGTAGGTGGCTATTGTTGTTATATTGATAATTGACAATAGGTAATTAACTTACAATCTGCTTCTCGAACTTGTAGCCGAGGCGTTTGAGCTCGAGGGCCGCACCGATGCGGAACAGAACTCGCGTGGTGCGTGCGAAGAGGTAGAAGGCCTTGGTTGTCTGTGCCTCGGTATCCTCGCGGCGGATAAAGGTCATCGCCGTATGGGCGCAACTGCGCATCATCTCCTCAATTCGCTCGGCCTCGGGCGTGTCGAGAGCGATGCCGAGGATGTCGCGCACGATATGCTCGTCCATATCGTCAAATCCACGCTCACCGTGCAACGATTCGTAGGGCTCCGAGACGTAACGCTCCCAGTCGCGGTCCCACCACTGCGCCACAGCCATACCTACATATCCTGCCCAGGCGATTGCTGCTGCGGGGAAGGTGTTTATCTGGCTCACCGAGTCGGCCATATATGAGGGGGCATACTCCTTCCAACGCTCCTCGATATCCTCCGATGCGAGCAACATTCCATCAAGCATTTTGTGTGAGGTGCAGAGCTTGAGCAACTCCACCTGCAGATTCTGCTCGAAGGTGTCAAAGTATTCTATCTGTTCCTTTTCCATAGTTTTCCTTGTTTTGCGATGCAAAGATAGTGAAAAATCCGTATTGCACCTCAACTTGCATCTTTTCCCCGCCAAACTCTTGCTTTTTCGAAAAAAATAATGTATATTGCGAAAAATGTAACCCTTAAAAATATCAACCAATTATTTTACAATTATGGGTATTAAGAAAATTTTGCTGCTGATATTATCAGTATGTTTATTTAGTACCTGTGGATATGTAGAAATGGATTACGTTCGATTTCATGTTATATACAGAAATAAATCAGGCCACGATATTTTATTACAAATGAAATCTAATCTAAAGGGTGAATTCCCATGCTTGATAGTGAAAGATAAACCTGGGGATAAATTTCACACAATGACAAAGGGAAATGGCCAAAACCGCGCTTTAGTTCCGCTACAATAACGTTCGATGATGGCAAGGTACTCAGCTACTCGTCAAAAGATAAATGCCGTTCTTTGTGTAATCTTAGTAGTTATGAAAATCCTGGTGGAACGGGTGGCGACTCCGTTTTTTACGAATTTACCATCACCGAAGAGGATTACGCTTTGGCGATAATGCCGAGCGAGGAGTAGTCGATATTAAGAAGTGATTATTGAGCCTGTTTGACCTTTTGAGGATCGGACAGGCTCTCTTTTGTGTGGCGGTGTAGCGAATCTCGGCGGGAGTGTTTACACCCTTTTTTATGGCGAGGTCGGCCATTATTGGAGGGTGGGGAGGTGCGGACATAGGTCGTATCAACCTCCTGAATCGGGGTCTGGGCTACGGGGATAATTGTGGTTACGGGGACACTCGCTCCGCCCTCGACCGAGAGATTCATCACGGTCGAGTCGGGCGTCTGCGCCGCGGCCGTGCCGATAGCGAGTATCGACACGGCACAAATCGGTAGATATTTCATAGCGAGAATTTTGTATGTAAAAACAGCCAACAGCTAATGGTTCTCTTAATAGAGCGAGGTTATCGAGCCGTAGTACTGCACCGAGTTATACCACGGCGAGGAGATGGTGAGCGTGCCACCGCCATTTGCCGAGATAATCTCGAGCGAGAAGGTGTAGTTCGATACCGAGTAGAGTGATGAACTGAACGATACGGTCCAGCCGTGGGCCGTCTGCTCCAAGAGAAGATTCTGTACATCGGGGATGGTGTAGTTCAGCACCGTGTAGTGGTAGGGAGGGGTGAATCCCTTGATGTAGGGGAGACAGATATCGACCGTGGTATCCCAAAGGGCAAGGTCGAAGTTGGCGTTGTTGATAACCTGCATCGAGCCTGCGGGCAGTTGCTGCATCGTCTGCGGGTTGAATTGGAAGTTGCGGGCCAGAACGAGCGAGTCGATATAGCGGGTGTACTCGGCTATGCGTTGCGCACGGCGTTGCTGGCGATGTTCACGTCTTTCGTTGCGCAACTCGGCGCGGTAGTCGCTCTTGGAGAGCTCCTCCGAGGTGTATTTCGCCTCGGCTTGAGGCTTGGAGGGGGTGTCGGCGTGAGATTGGGATGCACGTTGCGATTGACCAATCAGCGCACCACCACTAATGGCGATGCTAACTAACAAAAAGATAACTCGTTTCATAACTCGAATGTTTTAGTGTTCGAGTTGTGGCGTTGCAAATCGTATACCTTTTTTATTTCTCAACCGAAAGAATCTCGCGTAGAAAGGCCCCCGTGTAGCTCTTCTCGCAGGCGGCGACCTCCGCAGGGGTGCCCGTGGCGATAATCTCGCCACCGCCCTCGCCACCCTCGGGACCGATGTCGATAATATGGTCGGCAACCTTGATTACATCGAGGTTATGCTCGATGACGATGGCAGTGTTGCCCCTCTCAACGAGCTTTGAGATTACATCGAGCAGTTGGCGGATGTCCTCGAAGTGGAGTCCTGTGGTGGGCTCATCGAGGATGTAGAGTGTGCTGCCCGTGTCACGTTTGGAGAGCTCGCTCGAGAGCTTTATGCGCTGGCTCTCTCCACCCGACAGTGTGGTGCAGGGCTGGCCGAGGGTCAGGTAGCCCAGGCCTACCTCCTGAATCGCACGTAGCTTGTTGTAGATGGTCGGGATATGCTCGAAGAACTCGACTGCCATATTGACTGTCATATTCAGAACATCGTTAATGCTCTTGCCTTTGTATTTCACCTCGAGCGTCTCGCGGTTGTAGCGGTTGCCACCGCACGCCTTACACTTGACATAGACATCGGGCAGGAAGTTCATCTCGATAGTCTGCACACCCGCACCGCGACACTCCTCGCATCGGCCTCCTTTGACATTGAACGAGAAACGGCCGGCCTTGAAACCACGAATCTGCGCATCGGGCGTAGCCTCGAAGAGTTTTCGAATGTCGCCAAAGACATTAGAGTAGGTGGCCGGATTACTACGCGGGGTGCGGCCTATGGGCGATTGATCCACAACCACCAGTTTGTCGATATGCTCCAGGCCCTCTACCGAGTCGAACTCCAGCGGGCGATCGAGCGAACGGTAGAGCTTTTGGCTCAATATCGGGCGCAGTGTCTCGTTTATGAGGGTTGATTTACCCGAACCGCTCACGCCCGTAACGCATATGAGTTTACCGAGCGGAAACTCGGCTGTTATACTCTTTAGGTTGTTACCACGCGCACCGCGTATTGTGATGCTCTTGCCGTTACCCGGGCGCAGTGTTTTGGGAATCTCAATGCGGCGTCTGCCGGCGAGGTAGTCGGCCGTAATCGAGCCTGAGGCGATGACATCATCAATGGTGCCTGCAGCCATAATATGACCTCCCTTGCGGCCTGCCGCGGGGCCTACATCTATAATGAAGTCCGCAGCACGCATCATATCCTCATCGTGCTCTACAACGATGACCGAGTTGCCCGCATCGCGCAGGTTTTGCAGACTGTTGATAAGGCGGCGGTTATCTCTTTGGTGGAGGCCGATGCTCGGCTCATCGAGGATGTAGAGCACATTCACCAGCTTCGAACCTATCTGCGTGGCCAGACGTATACGCTGTGCCTCTCCGCCCGAGAGTGAGCGCGATGCTCGGCTCAACGATAGGTAACCCAGACCCACATCTACCAGAAAGCGTAGACGTTCACGTATCTCCTTGACAATCTCCTGTGCAATCTTCCACTCCTTGGGGGTCATCGCCTCCTCGATGGTTGCAATCCACTCAGCAAAGCGTGTGATCGACATAGCCGAGACCTCGGCTATATTCTTGCCCGCTATGCGGAAGTGCAGAGCCTCCTTCTTCAGGCGTGAGCCGCCACACTCCGAGCAGGGCTTGTATACCAGGAACTGCTCTCTCCACTTCTCTCCACGCTTGGAGTTCTCGTCATCGGTACGATAGAGGTATTCGGCAATGCCCTCCCAGGTTGTCATCCTGCGGCCTCCGCCCGAGTAGGAGAAGAGCGAGGTGTCGATGGTCATCGGCTCCGAATCACCGTAGAGGATGGCATTCAGGCCCTCCTCCGAGATACTCTCAATGGGGTCGTCAATGGTAAAGTCGTGACGGCGACCGAGGGTTTCGAGAATGGCGAAGAGTTGGTTGTTGCGATAGGGACCAAGCGGCTCCACGGCTCCCTCACGCAGGGTGAGCTTCGGCTCGGGGATAATCTTGCGGATGTCGAAGACCGCCTCCTCGCCCAGACCGTTGCATCGTGGGCAGGCTCCCTTCGGAGAGTTGAACGAGAAGGTGTGGGGGGCAGGCTCCTCGAAGGCTATGCCCGTGGTGGGACACATCAGATTACGCGAGTAGTAGCGCAGCCCATCCGCCTCGTAGTCGTAGAGAGCCATCGTACCCTTACCTTGTCGCATTGCCTCCTTGAGCGATGTCATCAGTCGTTCACGCATATCTTCGCTTATGCGCAGACGGTCGATGACCAAATCTATGGTGTGTATTTTATAGCGGTCGAGCTTCTCGCCCGCAGCAAATTCACGAATCTCGCCGTCAATGCGGGCATAGATGTATCCCTTCTTGGCCAGCGACTCGAAGAGTTCGCGGTAGTGACCCTTGCGTCCCTGCACAATCGGGGCCAGCAGAGCCGCCTTGCGGCCTTCGAAGCCGCCGATTATAAGGTCGCAAATCTGCTCGTCAGAGTAGTGCACCATCTCCTCGCCTGTCGCAGGCGAGTAGGCGCGTGAGGCGCGGGCATAGAGCAGGCGCAGAAAGTCGTTAATCTCGGTGACGGTGCCCACGGTCGAGCGTGGGTTTTTGTTGGTGGTCTTCTGCTCGATGGCCACCACCGGGCTCAATCCCGTAATCTTGTCTACCTCGGGACGCTCCATCGTACCTACGAATTGTCGAGCGTAGGTCGAGAGTGTCTCCATATAGCGGCGTTGGCCCTCAGCATAGATCGTATCGAAGGCTAATGACGACTTTCCCGAGCCCGAAAGACCCGTCACAACCACGAGGTTGTCGCGCGGAATCTCCAGGTCGATATTCTTGAGGTTGTGTACCCTCGCACCGAGTATTTTGATTTTGTCCTCCATAGAGCAAGCAAAGATACAAAAATCCTACCTGCAAACCGTCAACATTGACGAAAATATCGTCTGCAGCGATATGATGCCGACCAGATCGGCAAAGCAGATGAGGACAATCAGCATCGTGAATATCTTGACAAAGCGGCCTCCCCAATTGATGAAGTAGTGGGATGCTAACCACGCTCCAATCATATTTCCTGCGCCGTGCAGCAGGCCAAACCAATAATCTACCTGCCCATCAATCATAAATATCACCATCGAGAAGGGCATCGCCACGCAGAGGACAAAACCTTTGAGCACATTTGCCGTAACGATGTCGAGCTTCATCGTCCAGAGCGATATTGCCAAAATCAGATAGCCCAGACCGATGTAGATAAATCCTCCGTAGAAGCCTATGAGCAGGAACCAAAAGTAGTGTATCGGCTTGATCTGCATCGACTCCTTGGCGTGGAAGTGCTTGCGGTTGTCGAAGATCATATAGAGCAGTATCAGGAAGAGCACCACACCGAAGCAGATGCGGAAAATCGTGTCGTTGATGTGGGTGGCCAGGAAGGATCCTCCGATATTGCCGATTATGACGGGGATCGAGAGCAGCAGACCACTCCGCACGTTGAACATACGCTTGCGAATGAAGGTCATCGAGGCTGCCAGGTTCTGCAACACCACGGCGATACGGTTGGTGCCGTTGGCAACCGTGATGGGCAATCCGAGAACCATAAAGATAGTCATCGTGATAATCGAGCCTCCGCCGGCGAGGGTATTTATTATGCCGACCACAATGCCCGACAATAGCAACATTAAAATTATATCGTAAGTCATAAATCCTTAGAGGTCAAGATTGAATTTTGAATCTGAAAATTGTCGGAATCCTTCAAAAACGGGAACCTGTTTCGAAAAGCCTGCAACGCCTCGATATCGAACTCTGCCGTGATTATACTCTCCTCGGTGCTACACTCGGCAAGGCTCTCGCCCCCGAAATCGATGATGGCCGAGTCTCCCGAATATCGAGTTGTGGGGTCACTGCCCGTGCGGTTTGCTCCGATAACAAAGGCTTGATTCTCAATGGCACGTGCCCGCAATAGTGTTCTCCACACCTCTCTGCGCGAAGCGGGCCACGAGGCGGGGTAGAGCACCACATCATACTCACCGCAATTGCGGCTCCAGACCGGGAAGCGTAGGTCGTAGCAGGTCAGTAGCAGCCAGCGCAGACCGCCCCACTCGACCACCACTCTACGCACACCTGCCGTCAGGTGCTCGGCCTCACCGCCGAGGGTGAAGAGGTGCCGCTTGTCGGAGTGTAACACCTCACCCGTGGGCTTTGCAAAGAGTGTGCGATTGTAGAGAAGGCCCTCCTGCTCGATGATAGCTGTGCCGACAATGGCGCAGCTGTACTTCGCCGCCACCGAGCGCATCCAGCCGACTATCTCGCCATCCATCGTCTGGGCAATGGAGGTCTGATCGGTTACAAAACCCGTGGCAAACATCTCGGGTAGCACCACGCAGTCGGCCTGCACTCCGGAGATAAACTCCTCGGCGCGGGCGAGGTTGGCAGTGGTGTTGCACCACTCCATATCGAACTGACAAACTGCTACGCGATGTTTCATAGTAACAAATATAGCAAAATAATTCTTAAATCTGTGAATTGTTTTGTACTTTTGCCGAGATAAAACGCATTTTTGTATGAAGGTAGGTCAGATTCAGAAACTTAAAGTGGCGCGTATTTCGGACTACGGCCTCTACCTCGTGGATGAGGAGCAGAACGAAGTGTTGTTGCCCAACAGATATGTATCCCTCACCGATAAGGAGGGTGATGAGAAGGAGGTTTTTGTATATCACGACTCCGAAGATCGCTTGGTGGCTACCACCGAGACCCCCACAATCAAAGCGGGCGAGGTGGCATATCTGAAGGTGGTCGATAAGTCGGTGCACGGCGCATTCCTCGATTGGGGTCTTACGGGTAAGGACCTCTTCCTGCCCAATCGCAACCAGCAAGGCGGAATCCTCGTGGGTCGCAGCTATCTTGTATGGCTCTATGTCGATAACATCACGGGCCGCTGCGTTGCAACCAACAAGTTCAAAGCCTTTGTAGATAACGATATTATCAGCGTAAAGCCGCGTCAGGAGGTCGATATTATCATTGCCTCTGAGAGCCCGATAGGCTACCGTGTGATTATCAACAACCGCCACTGGGGTATGATCTACAAGAATCAGATATTCCGTAAGGTGTCCATTGGTGACAAGATGAAGGCCTACATCCGCCGCATTACGGACGATAACCGTATTGATGTGAGCCTGCAACAGGAGGGCTTTGCCCAGGTGCAGAACT
Source organism: Alistipes sp. (assembly GCA_045133075.1). Taxonomy (GTDB): domain Bacteria; phylum Bacteroidota; class Bacteroidia; order Bacteroidales; family Rikenellaceae; genus Alistipes. The sequence goes on from JBGUTM010000235.1 coordinate 23,776, forward strand.
CGGCCGAGACACTGCTCGAACTGGTGCGTGCCAACCGCGGATTCCTGCCGCTGAACGACAATAGCACCCCCGAGGCCGTTATGGCGGCTACGCAGATGAGCAAGAAGGTGTTCAAACGCTCGCTCGGCGTACTGCTCAAGAGGGGTGATGTCGAGGTTACGGATGAGGGTATTAAGGTAAAGTAACGCGATATGGCTACGATAACCACTGCAGAGCGCGTATCGCGCGAACAATCCGATAATTACGTCTTTCAGCGTTCGCTGTTGGCATACCATAAGGCCGCCGAGATAATCGAGGGCGATGTGCTCGAGATCGGCACGGGTGAGGGGTATGGTGCCGAGGTGTTGGCCCCTCACGCTACACGCTTTATCACCCTCGATAAGACTACTCCCGAGAATCTCTATCAGGCTGAAAATGCTGAATTTATAGAGGCTGCGGTGCCGCCCATTCCTGCCGAGAATAACTCCTTCGACTATGTGGTGTCGTTCCAGGTGATCGAGCATATCAAGCGCGACTTCGACTTTGTGCGCGAGGTGCATCGTGTCCTTAAGCCGGGCGGAAAGTTTATCGTCACCACGCCCAACGCTCCGATGTCGCTTACGCGCAATCCCTGGCACGTTCGCGAGTATCGTCCCGAGGAGCTGACCAATATGCTCGAGTGCCACTTCTCAAAGGTTGAGGCGATGGGCGTTTTTGGTAATGAGAAGGTTATGGAGTATTACGAGAAGAATCGCCGCAGTGTGCAGCGGATTACTCGTTTTGATGTGTTGCGTCTGCAATATATCCTGCCGCGATTTATTCTCAAGTGGCCCTACGACCTGCTCAACCGCATCAACCGCCGCCGCCTGCTCAAGAAGAACCACGAGCTCACAACCTCGATAACTATGGATGATTATTCCATTGCTCCGGTAGGTGCTGAGTGCTTCGACCTATTCTATGTAGCCACAAAGTAGAGGAAAACTGTTTGTTGAGTGCCATCTCTTTAGGGGCTATTGGTCGTTGGCTGATAATTTAGGTGCCTGCGGCGTATTTTATAAATTGCGCATTAAAAAACATTAACCTTTTAGTTTTAGAGGGTTTGTGGTATCCGCAAGGATAGTGCAAAATGGAATGAGCGACCTTGGAAGTTTACTTACAAAAGGTCGCTCATTCCATTTTGAACCATTGTTGAAGACAACCAAAGCCTCGCAAATAAAATCTCACGTCGTCAAGTTCCTCGAAACGGAGTTTCGATTAAAAGGTTTTGCGGAGCTTTTTTCTAAAAGCGACAAAGAAAAACTCTCGTCTTGCTTTCAACAGCGGGTGAACGAAAAAAACTACCGTGCCGATGTTGGTGCGGTAGTCTTTTGTATGTGTAGTACAACTGTTCTGTTTATTGGCGGTGCAGCAGGGTGAGTTTTACCCTGCTGCGCTTTGCGGTCTTGAGTTGAGCGAACTTGTTGCGCAGTGCGGAGTTGTTCTTTCCTATCGAGAAAGCCTTGGGGCGAGCCCCGGGGGTCATTGCCGATATGAATGTGGGGATTTTGCTCTCCTCGGTGAGCGAGTAGTACTTATCGCCAATTTTAGCCATATAGAACATCTGTGTAAACTTGGGGTAGTTGGGCATATTGACGCCATAACGCACGATTGCACGCATACCGTCATCGAGAATGCCGGCGATAGCGATTTCGTAGTCGCCCTCATCGTTTGAGTAGAAGTTGCCACTCTCTTCGCCTGCGAGCAGGTATATGGCTCCGCGCTGAGTGTCAGTAATCTGGGTATCCTCGGCTATGAGTTGCGAGGAGAAGAATAGCGAGTTGAGCGAGGGCTCATAGTCTACCTTTACGGGCCACTGTTCGAATCCCTCCCAGCCGACCATGTAGTAATCCTTGTTGGCTTTGCCGGACTTGAGTTCGATGATGCTCTCCACGTTGTTTGCACCGGTGATAGTCCACGTTCCGAGCCACGAGTTGTAGGCCTCGGAGGCGATGGGCATCTTTGCCACGAAGGGCTCCGATACGGCATAAAGGCCGCTCACCTCACCTGTGTAGGAGTAGCCCATCACTACGGCACGGTATGAGCCGGCCTCGAGTTCGAAGGCATCGGCTCCGTTGCCGGTGTAGAGTATATCGGCAAATCGGTATGCGGTACCATTTTGTGCGTTGTAGTAGGCGAGGTACTCTTTGACGGCATCACGCAGGTCGTTGGCGAGTTGCACCAGACCCTCGGGGTTGTACTTTTCGGCCTCGACCACTGTTATAAGGTAGGGGTTTTGGTCATTGCTCAACACCGATACTATGTGGTCATACTGCTGCTCGTAGAGGGTGCCGGCACCTGTGTACTGCACCAGCCACGAGGAGTTGTACTGCATCAGCTCGGTATCGACATTGCCATAGTTGAGGGTTGAGAATGTTGCCGAGGAGACCTTGCCGAAGCTCTTACCCTCGGCGGTAAGACCGAACGCTATGTAGCGGTATTCGGTGCCGGGGATTAGATTTTCGAGAGGCTCGATGTATCGGTTGCTCACGTGTCGAGCATCGCGATTTTCGCCCATCAGGTAGGCCTTTACGGCACTCTTGGCGAGTTCTGCGGGCTCGGTGGTTAGGTCAGTGGTGAGCAGGCCATACCACGAGTCGCTCTTCTCTCCGTTGTGTGTTACCTTGACCTTTGCCGATGTCTCGGTGATATCCTCGATGACAATGTTGAGCGCGAAGTCATCCTTAAGCTCAACTCCTCCATTTTCGCAACTTAAGCCGAAGACTATGGTGG
>JBGUTM010000236.1:0-2290 GCA_045133075.1 Alistipes sp.
CGAGTGCCGGACGATTTTCCAGTATAGATTTCATATATCAGATTTTTACTTTAACAATTCGGGCAGGAACGAGCTCAAAACCAAGATACATAGGCCCAAGACGAGCACGGCGACCGTCTTTTTTGAGCAACCTTTCCACTCCTTTAATATGATGCCCCAGACGTTGGCGAATGTCACGTTCAGTGCCATCAGGATACAGAACGAGAGGGTAGTCAGCGTAGGTGATGCGGTCAAGAATCCCTTGCCGAGGCTCAAGCCGAAGAATTGGCTGTACCATAGTGCTCCCGCCAAGGCGCAGAATAGTGCATTATTTACCCACAACTTGCCCTGTGCGTAGTCCGAGAAGCTCTTATTCCTCGCATTTTGGTAGAGGCAATAGATGGCATTGGTCAAAAATCCGCCCAGCGTCACAAGCAGTGTTGCAGGGAGGCTCTTGAAGATGTCGGGGGTCAGTTCACCGAAATTGATATCCTTACCAAACTCCAGGCCCACGTTGAAGCAACCACTCATAACGCCTGCCAGCAGGGCAATGACGATTCCCTTTGGGAAGTTGAAATCCTTGACTGCCTCCCTCTTCTGCTCCTCGGGCAACGTGTCGGACTTCATCTTACCGGCGATGCCGATAATGGCAATACCCACCAGCGTCACCACAACGCCCGAAATTACGGCAAAAGTGAGCGATGAGAGCGCACCCATCTCGGGGAAGATTGCATTGAGCAATACGGGGCCCAAAATCGTGCCACCCGCCGCGCAGGTACCCAGAGCAATACTCTGACCAAGAGCTACGCCCAGGTAGCGCATCGAGAGCCCGAAGGTCAGACCTCCTACACCCCACAGCACACCGAATAGCGTAGTCATCAGGATATTAAACCCATTCTCGGGCGAGAGGAGTTCAAAGAGAGTGTGTCCCTCAGGCACCGCAAGCAGTGCCCCCAACAGGGGAAAGAGGAGCCATGCGAAGAGGCCCTGAACGAGCCAATAGGACTCCCAACTCCAGCCCTTAACCTTATTGATAGGCACATAGCTGCTCGATTGGCAGAATGCACCGACCGCAATAATCAGCAATCCGAAGATTATCTCCATATATTTTTCTTTTTAGGGGTTTCTATATCGGGTTATCGCTTCGAGGTAACCTCATGCTCATAACGCTGGACATCGGCAATGAAAGCTTCACCAACAGGTACTCCATTACGCAGACAGTACATATCCCACACTGCATTCCACGGCAGATTTTTGCTCTCCTCCAGCAGTGCCAAACGCTCGAAGCCCTGACCCTTTGCCTCATAGTCGCGCAGTTGGGCAAGAGGCTCCAGCAGAGCCTGCAACAGACACTTCTGCGTTGCGCGAGTACCGATGACGTATGCTCCGATGCGGTTTATCGAGGCATCGAAGTAGTCCAAGCCGATATGTACCCTGTCGAGCGCATCGCAACGAACAATCTCCTTGCAGAGATCCATCGTATCGTCATTCATAATGGTTACATGGTCCGAATCCCAACGCACGGGACGGCTGACGTGGAGCATCACCTCCGGCACGAAGAGCAACAACGATGAGAGCTTGTCGGCCACGCTCTCGGTGGGATGGAAGTGACCCGTGTCGAGGGTTACAATCTTGCCATTCTGCGCTCCGTAGCCGATATAGAAGTCGTTAGAGCCCACGGTGTAGCTCTCCAAGCCGATGCCGAAGACCTTCGACTCGATACAATCCTTCATATTCTCATACTTCTGTGCGAATATCTGGTCGAGCGAATCCTTGAGCAGTGCGCGGTACTTCATACGATTTACGGTGATATCCTTGCTACCATCGTGTACCCACAAGTTCATAATACAGGGATCACCCTGACGGCGTCCCATCTCCTCGGCGATGGCACGACAACGCTTCGTATGGTCAATCCAAAAGTCGCGAATGACCTTATCGGGATTCGACAACGAGAGGTCACCCGAGAGGGGATGCGAGAAGGATGTCGAGTTGAAGTCGAGCTTCATCCCGTGCTCCAAACCCCACTGAATCCAACTCTCGAAGTGCTTGGGCTCAACCTCATTACGGTCTACCTTCACACCTCCGAAGTCACCATATATCTCGTGCAGGTTCAAGCGTTGCTTGCCCGGGATAAGTGATGCCGCCTTGAGGATATCGGCACGCAACTCCTCGATATTGCGAGCCTTGCCGGGGTAGTTGCCCGTAGCCTGAATACCTCCCGTAAGGTCACCCGCCGACTCGAATCCGCCAACATCGTCAGCCTGCCAACAGTGCATCGAAATCTCGACCTGCTGCATCTTCTCCAATACCT
>JBGUTM010000237.1:0-9361 GCA_045133075.1 Alistipes sp.
TTCAATTGTCAATTATCAATTCTTAATGTCTATTTACTCTTCAATTAAGTCCTCCTCGATTCGCAGGTTGTTGATAATAAAGTTCTGTCGCTCGAAGGTATTCTTGCCCATATAGAACGAGAGCAGGTCGTGAATCGGATCATCCTTGGTAAGGCGCACCTTATCCAGACGCATATTCTCGCCGATAAACTCCTTGAACTCGTCAGCCGAAATCTCACCCAAACCTTTGAATCGGGTAATCTCGGCATTCGCTCCACAACGCTCGATTGCTGCCAATCGCTCCTCCTCCGAGTAGCAGTAGTGGGTCTCCATCTTGTTGCGCACACGGAACAATGGTGTCTGCAGGATGAAGAGGTGACCACCACGAATAACATCGGGGAAGAATTGCAGGAAGAATGCCGTCATCAGCAGGCGAATGTGCATACCGTCCACATCGGCATCGGTTGCAATAACCACCTTATTATAGCGCAGGTTTGCCATATCGTCCTCGATATTGAGAGCCGCCTGCAGCAGGTTGAACTCCTCATTCTCGTATACAACCTTCTTGGTAAGACCGAAGCAGTTGAGCGGCTTACCTCGCAGTGAGAATACCGCCTGTGTGCGCACATCGCGGCTCGCGGTAATCGAGCCCGATGCAGAGTTACCCTCCGTGATGAATATCATCGACTGGTCGGCCAACTCGTGCTTGTCGGTATAGTGAATCTTACAATCACGCAGTTTGCGGTTGTTGAGCGACACCTTCTTGGCTGTCTCGCGAGCCTTCTTCTGGATTCCCGAGATAGCCTTACGCTCCTTCTCATTCTCGACAATCTTCTTCTGCAGGGCCTGTGCCGTCTCGGGGTGCTTATGCAGGTAGTCGTCAAGATGCTTGGCCAAAAAGTCGCCTACAAATGAGCGTATAGTCACACCCGGCATAGCCTCCTTCGAGCCGAACTTGGTCTTGGGCTGATTCTCAAACTGCGGATCCTCAACCTTGATGGCCACCGCCGCCACAATCGAGGTACGCACATCCGATGGGTCGTAGTCCTTATGGTAGAACTCCTTGAGGGTCTTTGCCACCGCCTCGCGGAATGCCGCCTGATGGGTACCGCCGTGGATGGTGTGCTGTCCATTGACAAACGAGTAGTAGTTCTCGCCATAGCCCGTACCGTGGGTGATAACCACCTCGATATCCTCGCCCACCAGGTGAATGGGCTGGTAGAGCGGCTCCTCGGTCATATTCTCATTCAACAGGTCGAGCAGACCATTCTTCGATACGTAGTTCTCGCCATTGAGCACCAGGGTCAATCCGGGATTGAGGTACGAGTAGTTGCGGATACGCTGCTCGATATACTCCATATTGTAGGAGTACGAGCCGAATATCTCGCTATCGACCTTGTAGGAGATGAAGGTTCCGTTCTTCTCGTTCACACCACTCTCCCTCTTATCCGACTGCTCCAGGCCCTGTGCAAAGGTCACCGTGCGAGCCTCGCCATCGCGCACCGCGCGAGCCGTAAACTCCTCCGAGAGGAAGTTTACTGCCTTGACACCGACACCATTCAGTCCCACCGTCTTCTTGAAGGCCTCGCCATCGTACTTCGCACCGGTATTCATCTCGCTCACCGCCGCCGCAAGCGACTTGAGCGGAATACCGCGGCCGTAATCTCGCACCGAAATCACGTTATCCTTAACCTCAATCTCGATTCGTTTACCCACACCCATAATAAACTCATCAATCGAGTTATCGATAACCTCCTTGATAAGCACATAGAGAGCCTCATCGGGCAGTGAGCCATCACCGATGGTGCCCACATACATACCCGGTCGCAGACGCAGGTGCTCTCGCGGAGAGAGGGTCTTGATAGCGTCATCGCCATAATCCGCCGCAGCGGTCTTTTTCGTATTCAGTTCTGCCATTTGTTAGCCATTGGCCTGGCCAAATTCACAATTCACAATTCACAATTCATAACTATTCCAATGCCTGCAACCTAATCAACACACGCCGTAGGCACCCTTAATTATCAATCGTCAATTATCAATTATCAATTCAATCCTTCAGCCTATTTTTAGTTATTACTTTCTAAGTTCCGCAAGCGCATCAACCATTGTTTCGCGCACCTGCTCCATAAGTTCATTCTGATCGGTGGAGCGCACCTGTTCGGCACTCATCGCGGGTAACACCTTAATCACAAACTCGTTGCGCCAATTCATCATCTTCGAAGGCTTGAAGATTGTTGTCGAGCCATCCATAATCACTGGCAGGATTGCCACACCGGCATCCTTTGCCAGCGCAAAGGCTCCCGCCTTGAAGCGATGAATCTCGCCATCCTTCGAGCGTGTACCCTCGGGGAACATTGCCACCGACACTCCCCTATCGAGCCACATCTTACCCTGCTCCATAACCTTGCGCATAGCCTTCGATCCCTGCTTGCGGTCGATGGCGATATCGCCGTGCAACATCAGGAAGCGACCGATGAAGGGGATGCGGTAGACCTCGCGCTTACTAACCCAGCGGAAAATCATCGGCACCAGGTAGAGCATCATAATATCGACCATCGACTGATGGTTGATAACGATGACATAAGGTGTTCCTTTCTCGATATGCTCCAGGCCCTCGACCCTGCGCTTCCACAGCGGCGGCACCATAACGAACATATAGACCAACGCTCGCGAAAGTTCGTGAACGATCTTGCGCTGCTTGTCAAACGGGAATGTCAGCAGAAATGCAACCACCGACACGATCTCCATCACCAGACAGATGATAAATGTGTAAACTCCGAATAAAAACGTCAACATAAGTTCAATTCAAAATTCAAAATTCTCCAAACTAATTTCCCATATACCTGCACCATCTTCGCCGCAAAGCTACAACGCCAAACTGACGCAATGCGTCAAAGAAGAATAAGGCAAGTTATTTCAATCTGCAATTTTACGAATTTTCAGACACCCGACATAACTTTTCGCAAAGAAGTTATTAACAATTTGTTATTTATATAGGTAAAAACAGCCCCGAAGCGGATTTTTCCACCTCAGAGCCGTAACTCAAAGCTAAAATTTACGATTCAAAATCAAGAGCCCCAAACAGGCTCACCACAGCATCAAACCTGCTCGATAATAACAAACTCCCACGGAGCCATATCTCGTTCAACGTGGTCGGGCAAAACAAACTCCTCACCCGTCATCACATCACGATAAGTGCCGGCATAAATACCTGTGCGATAGTCGGTATGGATACTCCACGGCGAGACGTTCATAATGCAGACAACCCTACTATCCCCCTTCTCGCGCACGAAGGTCATCAAACAATCCTCGGCATTGTTGCGAATCTCCACAAATGAACCACCGCACTCGCCCGATTCGAGCGCAGCTGCGCGATGCTTAAGAGAGGTTAGATGGCGATAAAAATCACTCCACTCATTAGGTTCAAGCGAGGGCAGAGGATCGCGGTCGAAGAAGTCGAAAGAGTGGTCGTAACCGACCTCCTGGCCCGTATAAATTAGCGGCAAACCCTGCGGCAAAACGAAGGTCAAAGCCGCCATAATTTTCACCGCCTCACCCAAGCGCGAGAACTCGCTACCACTCCACGAATTCTCATCGTGATTGGAGGTAAACATCATACGCAGAGCCGATTGCGGATAGCGGCCACGGTCGGCATAGATATAATTGCGAAGTGCATCAACCCTCGTCTTTCCCTGTGCTATATCACAGAGCAGGTGATGCATCTCCCACGCATAGCAGGCATCAAAGGCGCGGTCAAAGAGATTCAGCTCCTCGGCCTCGGCAAGCATAAAAACATCGGGCTTAACACGATGGAGAGCAGCCGACACCTCCTGCCAAAATTCGATAGGCACCAACATCGCCATATCGCAACGGAATCCATCAATGTTATGTTCTGTAATCCAATATAACATTGTATCAATCTGTCCCTGCCACACATCGCGATTGGCATAGTTGAGTTTGGCGGTATCCGTCCAATCCCACGGCACCGCCGCCGCACCCTGAGCATCGCGCTCATACCAATCGTAAGGCTTCTCACGCAGCCAACGAGCATCACGGGCCGTATGATTTGCGACCCAGTCGAGCAGCACCTTCATACCCAAACGATGCGCCTCCGACACAAAGGAGTCAAATTGCTCGGAAGTACCAAATTCGGGGTTTACGGCGCAGTAATCCTGAACCGAATAGTAGGAGCCGAGCGAGCCCTTGCGACCCTCACTGCCAATAGGATACGGCGGCATAACCCACACCGCATCAACACCCATATCCCGCAGAAACGCGAGGTGTTTCGCTGCTGCATCAAAGGTTCCCTCGGGGGTCAGCTGACGGACATTCATCTCGTAGAGCACCGCCCTACCCCATATTTTGTCGATAGTAGCCATATTTTCTCTTTTGGTGGTCCAAAAGTACAAAACAAATTCACAATACACAATCCGTAATCCATAATTTCTCCTTTTCCACACCCCTTTTCACACATTCACACCAAATCCACACAACCTCATCCTCAAACACACCCACTCGCCAGCCTCCCACTTCCCCAGACTCTTTTTTTTGGGGGAATAATTATAAATTATGGGGAATAATTATAAATTATAAATTGTGAATTACGAATTATTTTGCTACCTTTGTGCGGTTTTGCATTATATATAAGGTAATAATAACATAAACAATAATTTAAGTCAATGAAAATCACTATTAAACTATTCTGTCTGCTGTCGGTTGTGGCGATGTGTTCGTGCAACGTGCAGAAGAAAATCGTCTACTTCCAGGACGCCTCGCAAAACGAAATCGTCCAGATGGCCGAAAACTATGAGGTACGCATCAAGGCGAATGACCGCCTGAAGATTATCGTATCGAGCAAAAATCCCGAGCTGGCATCGCCCTTCAACTCGAGCGCATCGTACAACTCGCTGGCTTTGACCGAAAAATCCTATACATCATCAGCCAATGGTGATATGTCGGTACAAACACGCACGGTACGCCCCGATGGTATGCTCGAGATGCCCATCATCGGACTTGTCGAGTGCAAGGGTAAGACCCGCGCAGAGTTGGCAACCGAGATTGCCCGCATAATTCGTGAGGGCAACTACATCCCCGACCCCTCGGTCAATGTTCAGTTCGCAGATATGAAGATTACGGTTATGGGTGAGGTTACCCGTCCGGGTCAGTATGATGTTGTACGTGACGAAATTACTCTCCTCGATGCACTTGCTCTGGCCGGTGATATGACCATCTATGGCGAGCGTGACGAGGTAGCCGTAATCCGCAAGGTGGACGGCAAGTCGGTGGTTGCATACCTCGACCTGCGCACCAAGGAGGCTATCGCTTCGCCCTTCTACCACCTGCAGCCCAACGATGTCGTATACGTTAAGCCCAACCGCTTCAAGGCCGCAAATGCAGAGATCAACCAGAACCGCTCGTTCTGGATCTCGATTGTCAGCACGCTGGTCAGCGTAGCAACTCTCGCAACCACGATTATTCTCAATACACGCAAATAATTCAGCCGATAATTCAACAACACTATGACCGAATTTAATCCAAACACGCTGAACGGAGCCCACTTACAGAGTGAGCACTCCTCTTCGGATATGATGTCGTCATTCTCGATGGAGGATCTTATCAAAAACATATTCCGCAACTGGTACTGGTTTGCAATATCGATGTTCGTATGCCTCTGTGCAGGTGTACTCTACGTAAAGACTACCCCTAAGGTCTATAAGCGCGATGCCACAATTCTCGTTAAGGATAGCCGTAAGGGTGGCAGCAGCGACATCTTGGCATTCCAGGATATCCTCGGCGCAGGTCGCCGCAATGTAGATAACGAGCTCTTCGTGCTCCAGTCGCGCAGACTGATGGAGGAGGTTGTCGAGCAACTCGGACTTGCAACACGCTATATCCAGCTTGGCAAACTTGCCGACACCGACCTCTACCACTGCTCGCCCATCGAGATGGTCGTTGTGGACGACTTCGAAGATAAGGGATGCTCGTTTGAGGTTACTCTGCTCGGTGATGACCGCATCTCACTCTCTGAGTTTGCAGCCAGGGAGATCAAGACCCGCCGCGAGCGCAAATTCGTGGTTAAGGGCACCTTTGGCGAGACGTTGCTCACACCGGTAGGCAACATCATCATCAACAAGACTGCCTTTATGAACCCCGAGTTCGAGGGCAAGACCATTAGCGTAGGCAAGAGTCCTCTGAAGGCAGCAGCTTCGGCATACCGCAAGGCCGTACAGTCGGCTGTGGCCAACAAGCTGTCTTCGATCATCACACTCTCGATTAACGACAACGTACCCCAGCGTGCCGAGGATATCCTCAACACCCTCATCGAGGTATATAACTACGATGCTGTGCGCGACAAGCAGAAGGTCGCAGAGGTAACTGCCGACTTCATCAACGAGCGTCTGGCAATCATCAGCAAGGAGTTGGGTGCCGTAGACGAGGAGATTGAGGAGTTCAAGAAGGAGAACAAACTCTTCGACCTCGAGGCCGAGGCCAAGCACATAATGGCAGAGAGCAGCTCATTCCGCACGGAGGGTCTGAGTGTTGAGAATCAGCTCCACATTGCCAAGTACATCAACTCATATCTCAACGATAGTTCAAAGGCCAACTCCTTGATTCCCGTGACCTCTTCATTCTCGGGTTCATCGGGCTCGGCTCTGAACACCCAGATTGGCGAGTACAACCGAGTGGTCCTCCAGCGCGAGCGTCTGGTGTCGGATGGTTCGACCAGCAACCCCGTGGTTGTAGACCTCGACCACAATCTGGCCGCTATGCGTAACAGCATCCTCTCGGCACTCTCTTCGCACATCTCGGCACTCGAGATTCAGTTGAGCAACATCCGCGCCGAGGAGAACAAGACCGACCGCCGTATCTCGGTGGCTCCCTCGCAGGAGAAGCGCTACCTCTCGATTGCTCGTCAGCAGCATATTATGGAGGAGATGTACCTCTACCTGCTCAACAAGCGTGAGGAGAACTCGCTGACCATCGCCATCACCGAGAGCAATGCCCGCATCGTTGATCCCGCATTTGGCTCAGCACGTCCCGTATCACCGCGCACGATGATTGCCCTGCTGGCAGCATTGATCCTCGGATTTGCGATTCCGTTCGGAGTTATCTATCTACATATGACCTTCAGCACCACAGTAAAGAGTCGCAAGGATATCGAACGTTACCTCTCGGCTCCCTACCTGGGCGATATTCCGGCTGCTACCGGAGGTATCAACAGCAAGGGTGTCGTTGTACGCGAGAATGGTCGCGACAGCATCTCGGAGTCGTTCCGCATCCTGCGTACCAATATGAGCTTTATGAATGTCAATGGCACGGAGGCCAAAGTGATCCAAGTGCTCTCGACCCTGCCCCACGCTGGTAAGACCTTCGTATCGACCAACCTGGCCGTAACGATGGCTATGGCGGGCAAGAAGGTGCTGCTCGTAGACCTCGACCTGCGCCGCCGCACACTGACCAAGCAGCTCGGCCACCGTGGAGATGCCAATGGTCTTACAGCCTATATGTCAGGAGCAATTCAGGATGTAGCCAAGATAATCTTCAAGAGCGAGATGCACGACAACCTCGATATGATGTATGCCGGTCTTCAGCCGCCCAACCCCGCCGAGATGTTGATGTCACAGCGTCTGGACGTTCTCTTTACCCAGCTCCGCGAGATGTACGACTACATCATCGTTGATAGCGTACCCGCAATGGCCGTGGCTGACGGTATCATCTCGAATCGTCTGGCAGACCTCTGTCTCTATGTCGTTCGCGAGAACTTCTCGGATGTTCGCCAGCTGCCCGATGTCGAGCGTCTGCACATCGAGAAGAAGATTGCAAATATGTGTATCATCCTGAACGGTTCGACACACAAGCGTGGCTACGGCTACACTTACGGCATGGATGGTTCGTTAAACCGTTCGAATATTGTTGTTCGTGCGTTCAAGCGTGCATTCAAGAAGTAACAACCTCACAACAAAAGTGTAAAAATGAGTCAGGGCACCATTATAGCCATAGATTTTGACGGAACGTGTGTATCGCACGAGTATCCCCATATGGGTATGGATATCGGTGCGGTACCCGTACTGCAACAGTTATCCAAGCAGGGTTGCAGACTTATCCTATACACTATGCGTAGCGGCTCGCTGCTCAAGGAGGCAAAGGCGTGGTTCGCGGAACATAAGATTCCGCTCTACGCCGTGAACGAAAACCCCGAGCAGAAGTCGTGGACAGCATCTCCGAAGGTCTATGCCGACTTCTACATTGACGATGCAGCCATCGGCTGTCCGCTCAAGTTCGAGGATGGTCGTTCGCAACCTTATGTTGATTGGGTGAAGATGCGCGAGCTACTCATCCGTGACGGCATACTTTATGAATAGATATTGCGGATGAAAAAGCTGAATCTCTATCTCACGTTGCTCTGCGCTCTGGCGGCGATATCGACCGCCTCGGCACAGAGGGTCTATCGTTCGGAGTTTGTCACCTACGACACACGCGAGGATGCTCGTGCCGGCAAACGTGCAGAGAGCGTGAACTATCGCACCATAAACCCCACTCTCGATGGCCAAAAGGAGGGGGTGAAGATCTATGTTCAACGCTTCGATGTACCCGCCTCGTGGAACGACTATAACGCATACCTCCACCTCGAAAATGTGCAGTCGGCATATCTGCTGATGCTCAATGGTGAGGTTGTTGCCGAGGTCGAGGATGACCGTACACCCGCCGACTTTATGATCTCGCCGTGGCTGCATCAGGGAGAAAACACACTCATCATCGCGCTCTACAAGAGCAACTATACCGCAATTCAGCAACAGGATACACACCCCGAGCGTAAGCTCTTCGAGGGGTCGTACCTCTTCACTCAGCGCAAGCTGCACATCTTCGACTTCTCGGCCGAGATTGTTCCGAACGATACCCGCGAATATGGCATCCTCGAATTGGACGTTATCGCCCAAAACAACTTCAACTACGAGGAGACTATCGCCATCGGATACGACATCTACGGCCCCGATGGTAAACTTATCGACTATACGGTGCGTGAGCTGACCATCCCGGGACGCTCGTGCGACACGTTGCGCATCCGCGCAGATATCTACCACTCATATAAATATAGGTGGGGTGGTAATCGCGGTCAGGCACCGCTCTACTCGATGATGCTCTACGTCAAGCGCAACGGAATGATTTACGAATATATCCCCTTCAAGCGAGGCTTCGGCCGCACGGAGTATGCCGATGGCAAGGTATTGCGCTTCGATGCACCGGTGGAACTTGTACGCCGCCGCTATGCTTCGGCAGCCACGGAGAGCACTACCGCAACGGAGATTGCCGAGCTGAAGAGAGAGGGTGCCAACACCTTGGTTGTGGATTATCCCCAGCCCGCGTGGTTCTACTCATTGTG
>JBGUTM010000238.1:0-2879 GCA_045133075.1 Alistipes sp.
TTCGCCCGAGCCCTCCGATACACGACCCCAACGAGGCTCGGTGCTGATGTCGCACATCGGCGAGAAGGTCCATGCGATACCTATGGATGCAGCCTCACGAGCAGCGATTTGTGCCGACTTCTCGATTGCCGCGATATCCCACGATGAGGAGATGCCCAGGTTCTCGGGGAAGATGATGCGGCAACCGTGGATGATGTCAAAACCGAAAAGAATAGGAATTCCAAGGCGTGACTCATTGATAGCGATGTTTTGGTAGTAAGCAACATCCTTGGAGGTCTTGACGTTCAGCATCGAACCGCACCAACCTCGGCGGATAAACTCTTCGGTGTTCAACTTCTCACCTTCGGGGCCGGTGATTGCGCCATTGTTGGTGGTGAGCTGCTGGAGCTGACCAATCTTCTCCTGAAGAGTCATCTTCTTCATCAGGGCATCTACTCTTTTATAGATTTGTTTGTCGCTGTCGGGCGTTGCGCCGAGTGCCGTGAGCGATAGACAGAGTGCTATGCCAAGCAGTAGTTTTTGTAGGTTTTTCATAGTTTTAAGTATTTGTTTACTAATAATTAACATTTTCGCGCAGGCGGTACAGTTGGTCGCGCAGGCGGGGCGTGAATCCCGCCTCGCGTATTGCCTGTTGAATCCCTTTAGCATCAAATTGATTGTGTGCACCGGCTGACGATACGACATTCTCCTCAATCATAATTGAGCCCATATCGTTCGCTCCGCTGTGGAGTGCCACCTGTGCCGTAGCCTTGCCTACGGTGAGCCACGAGGCCTGGATGTTGCGTATGTTGTTGAGCACAAGTCGGCTTACGGCTATGATACGCAGATACTCCGATGGTGAGAAACGGGTGGTGTAGCCCATCTGCTCCAATTGAGTTCCCTCCGAACGGAAAATCCACGGGATGAAGGCCGTAAATCCATAGTGACCCTCGGGACATTCGGCTTGCAGGTCGCGCAGGCGAAGCAGGTGCTCGATGCGCTCCTCCTCGGTCTCAACGTGTCCGTACATCATCGTTGCCGTGGTGGGAATGTTCAGTTCGTGAGCCTCGTGCATCACGCGCAACCACTCCTCGGCACTCGGCTTTGCGGGCGAGATGATTTTGCGCACTCGCTCGACCAGAATCTCGGCTCCAGCACCGGGGAGTGATGAGAGGCCGGCCTTGTGCAGACGCTCCAATGTCTCTCGGGTAGAGATGCCGCTTATCTTCGCTATATGTGCCACTTCGGGTGCACCGAGAGCATTGAGCCGCAGTGTCGGAAAATGCTCTGTGAGGGTGCGAAACAGCTCCTCGTAGTAGTCGATGCCGAGTGCAGGATGCAGACCGCCTTGTAGCAGCAGCTGGTCGCCTCCGAGCGATAGCATCTCCTCGGTCTTGCGGATATACTCTTCGAGTGTGGTGATAAAGTGTCGCTCGGTCTGGTGGGGCTTGCAGTGGAAGTTGCAGAATCGACATCCCGAGATGCAGACATTGGTGATATTGACGTTGCGGTCAATCTGCCAGGTCACCACCTCCGGGTCGGCAACACTCTCTCGGCGCAATCTGTCTGCCACAGCCGCCAGCTCGGGCAGGGGAGCGCGGTATAACGCCATCGCCTCCTCGCAAGTGAGACGCTCACGACCTAACGCCTTATCGAAGATATTGTTAAGTTCCATCTGTTAAATCTATAAAGATAGTGCTGCGGACACCATAATTATCAATTGTCAATTATCAATTATCAATTGGTTCAAGCAAACTCAAAGTCCAGCGTTCTTCGGCGCAGGTCGGTGGCTTTGACCCTCACGCGAACAGGGTCGCCAAGGGTGAAGATATGACCCGTGGAGGTGCCGTAGACCTCGTAACGCTGCTCATCGAAGCGGTAGTAGTCGCCCTCGATATCGCGCAGATGGACTACGCCTTCGATGATTGAGTCGTTCAACTCTACGAAGATTCCCCACTCGGTAAGTCCCGAGATGTGACCATCGAAACACTTGTCGCCTTGCCCCTGCATAAACTCCACCATCTTGTACTTGATTGAGGCGCGTTCGGCCTCGGCAGCGACAACCTCGCGCTCGGTCGAGTGTTCGCACTCGGCCTCGAGGGTAGCCTTGTCGGGGTTCTTTCCCTTGTCGAGATAGTGCGTCAGCAGTCGGTGTACCATCATATCGGGATAGCGGCGTATGGGCGAGGTGAAGTGGGTGTAGTATGGGAATGCCAGGCCGTAGTGGCCGATATTGTCGGTCGAGTAGATGGCCTTTGCCATCGAGCGGATGGCGAGGGTTGAGACGGCATTCTCCTCGGGCTTACCCTTGATTTTGCCCAACATAGCATTCATCTCGCGGGCTATGGCCACACCCTTCGAAGCCTTGAAAATCAATCCAAAGCGGAGAATGAAGGTGCGGAAACGTTCCAGCTTTTCGCTGTCGGGTTTGTCGTGGATACGATATACCATTGGGCGAGCTTTGCCGCCCTTACCCTTTGAGCAGAACTGCGCCACTCGCTTGTTGGCAAGCAACATAAACTCCTCGATAAGATGGTTGGCCTCCTTCGACTCCTTGAAATAGACCCCTGTGGGTTTGCCCTTCTCATCGAGGGTGAATTTAGCCTCGCGGCGGTCGAAGAGCAGAGCTCCATTGGCGATGCGGGCCTCGCGCAGACCTTGAGCCAGGCGGTTGAGTGTCAATACCTCCTCCGAAAAGTCGCCCTTGCCGGTCTCGATGATATCCTGCGCTTCGGCGTAAGTGAATCGGCGGTCGGAGTAGATGACCGTGCGGCCAAACCACTCGCGAGTGACCTCGAGCTTTTCGTTTATGTTGAATACAGCCGAGAAGCAGAGTTTCTCTTCGTTCGGCCTTAACGAGCAGAGGAAGTTCGACAGACGTTCGGGCAACATCGGCACCG
>JBGUTM010000239.1:0-7070 GCA_045133075.1 Alistipes sp.
CAAATGGCGTGATTGTCATCACCACCAAGCGAGGTAAGATGTCCGATCGCCCCAATATCGAGTATCGTATGCAACTCGGCTTCTCACAGATTGATTACAGTAAGTGGGATCTGATGAACACCACCGAGCGTATCCGCTACGAGAAGGAAATCGGTATGACGGATGGTCAGGATTATAACCTGCTACGTAAAACCGATGTCAATTGGGCCGAGGCGGTCTTCAATAATGCCGCATTGTTGCAGAGCTATGAGCTCTCGGTGTCGGGTGCTGATGAGAAGACCAACTACTACGTCTCGGGTGGATACTACAATCAGGAGGGTACGGCTCCTTCGTCACTCTTTGAGCGTATATCGTTGCGTGCGAACTTCGAGCGCAAGGCGGCCAAGTGGCTTAAACTCGGCACCAGCAATATGCTCAACTACCAGAATATCCAACAGGCAGATGAGGGCTCTTATAACCTTGTAACCCCGATTTCGGCTGCCCGCTTTATGATGCCGTATGTATCACCATATAAGGCCGATGGGTCACTTGCATCGGTGAATGACGGCTCGTGGAAGGGTACGGGACAGAATCCGCTCGAGTGGATTGAGAATAACCCAGTGAAGTACAAGAAGTATAAGCTCGTGTCGCAAATATATGCCGAGGCCTACCCCATCGAGGGCCTTACCCTGCGTTCGCAGTTCGGCATCGACTATGCCCATACCACAGGCTTCGGTAAATCATACCCGAGCTATGCCCCCAATCAGGGCGAAGGCTCAGCATCGCGTAGTTCTACTGACTCCTATACGCTCAATGTCACAAATACGATAACCTACGAGTGGAACGCTTCGCAGAAGAGTAAGTTTACCTTCCTGGCAGGTCAAGAGGGTGTCAATTATCACTACGAGGCATTCAGCTTGCTCTCGCGAGGTCAGAATAACGATCGATTGACCAACATCTCGACCGGTACGCGCGTGACATCGTGGGATGATACGACCGACTCGGACTACGGCTTTGTCTCGTTCTTTGGCCGCGTGAACTATGACTACGACAATCGCTACTTCGTGGAGGCTACGGCCCGTGCCGATGGATCATCTCGATTTGGAGCCTCGCGCCGCTGGGCAGGCTTCTGGTCGTTGGGCTTTATGTGGAATATGCGCAACGAGAAGTTTATGGACTCCGCATCGCGCTGGCTTACCAACGCACAGATAGCCCTATCGACAGGTACATCGGGTAACTCCTCGATACCGAACTATGAGCACCTGGCTCTGGTTGGCGGAGGTCTGGACTATGTGGGCAATGCCGGTATCGGACTGTTGCAGCCAGGCAACGAAAATCTCGGTTGGGAGAAACCCTGGACTTCGAATTTGGCCTTCCACCTCGGCTTCTGGCATAGGCTGAATGTCGATTTGGAGTTCTACTACAAAAAGACCTCCGATATGCTGATGCAGGTACCCGAATCCTACTCGGCATCTGGCTATGGTTACTATTGGGACAATGTGGGTTCGATGGTTAATAAGGGTGTCGAGCTCAGCCTTACGGGAACGCTTGTGGCGGTTAAGGATCTCCTCTGGACGGTTAATGCCAACGTATCATATAACAACAACAAGATCACCGAACTATATAATGGCGTTCAGGAGTATGAACATGCCAACACCAACACCAAACTCGTTGTAGGACACCCACTTGGTGAGTTTTATATCAATCGTTATGCAGGTGTAAACCCCGCAAATGGCGATGCTCTGTGGTATGACAAACACGGTAACCTGACCAATGAGTTGCGCGATGAGGATAAGGTGCTTATCGGCAAGAGCTATCACGCTCCGTGGCAGGGAGGCTTCGGCACCCAACTCTCGTGGAAAGGACTCTCGCTCTCGGCTCAATTCAGTTGGGTTGGCGATAGATGGATGATTAACAACGACCGCTACTTCGATGAGTCGAATGGTCGTTTCGCATCCTACAACCAGTCGCGCCGTCTGCTGAAGCGTTGGAAGAAGCCGGGTGATGTGACAGACATCCCGCGCCACGGTGTATATACCGAGTTCGATAGCCGCCTGCTGGAGGATGCATCGTTCCTGCGACTGAAGAATGTGATGCTCTCCTACTCGCTGCCCAAGGATCTGTTGCGCAAGAGCCGCGTATTCCAGGGGGTACGTATCTATGCGCAGGCGCAGAATCTGCTCACCTTCACCAACTTCTCGGGCCTTGACCCCGAGGGTACGGCCAACATCTACGCTGCTCAATACCCTATGGCGCGTCAGTTCACATTCGGTCTTGACTTAACATTCTAAAACGACTATGAGAAGATTTTTCGATAATATACGCATTTCCACACTGCTTATAGCAGTGGCAACCGTGCTGCTGGCAACCTCGTGCCTCGATAAAGTGCCGGGCTCAGCTATCGGCAAGAAGGATGCTGTCAAGAGTATCAATGATGTCAAGCAGTTGCGTGTAGGTATATATGCAATGCTCAAGAGTAGTGCGCTTTACAGCGGTTATCTCACATTATTGCCCGATATTCAGTGCGACCTGGTCTACGCCGTGGAGGGATTCTCCAATACGCATGGCAACATCTGGCAGTGGGATATCCGTCCGACCAATAGCGAGATAGAGGCCGTGTACGCATCGCTCTACAACCTCATCAGCAATTGTAACTACTTCCTCGACACCATTGATGGCGTGATTGAAAAGGAGGTTAATGATGAAAATATCGACCTTATGGAGCGATATACGGGCGAAATCTACGCAATACGCGCCCTGGCTTACTCGGAGCTGGTAAAACTCTACTGCAAGGCATACGATCCGGCTACGGCCGCCACCGAGAAGGGTGTGGTGCTGCGTACTTCCTACTTTAAGAAGGAGCCTATCGTGCGTGCCTCGCTCGAGCGTTCGTATGGGTTTATCCTCGAGGATCTTGCCGAGGCCGAGAGCCGACTCGATATTGAGGATGATACATATAGCAGTGTCGGCATTACGCTGGCAGCAGCATATGCCCTCCACGCCCGTGTAGCATTGAATATGCAGGATTGGGATGCGGCTATCGACTATTCGTCACGCCTTATCGACCATCCGAACAGGGCGTTCTCGTTGTCGAGTGCCTCGAGTATCTACACCAATGGTCAGACCTACTTCGAATATATGTGGTCGAACGACATCGCCACCGAGATTATCTGGCGCATAGGCTTTACCGAAACTTCGTTCGGAGGCTCACTCGGCTCGCTGTTCCTCAATTTTACGACAGACTACTACAACTACTACCCCGATTATGTTCCGGCGCAGTGGGTGCTCGATCTCTATGATGCCGCCGATGGACGATATAACGCCTACTTCTACACCTTCACCACGGGATATAATCACGGCTTGCAGTGGCCGTTGCTGGTCAAATACTATGGTAACGAGCAGTTTATCAATAATTCGTTGATTTACCACGTCAATATGCCCAAGCCGTTCCGCCTGGCCGAGCAGTATCTGATTCGAGCCGAGGCCTACTGCCGTTGTGATAATCCCAACTACGCCAAGGCTGCCAACGACCTGACGACACTGCGACAGAATCGTTATGCAAGTGGTGGAAATATCAATCTGACCAAGGCCAACTTTATCGAGCAGATATCCAACGAGCGTGTGCGCGAGCTCTATATGGAGGGTTTCCGCCTGAACGATCTCAAGCGTTGGGGCAACCTCTACAATGAGGGTAAGGGCTTCAAGCGTACTCCGCAGACCTCGTCACTCAAGGAGGGCAGCTCGCTCGAAATCAAGGCCGACAATCCGCTCTTCGTCTGGCCGATTCCTCAACACGAAATCGAGGCTCCCGGCTCACAGATTACCCCCAACGAGAGCAATACTAATAATTAAAGCGAAACAATAAGTAAAATAGTATATGAAACATGTTTTCAGTGTTTTGATTGCAGTGGTATTTGTCGCAGGATTCACCTCCTGCCACGAGCGTTACACCACCTACTCCGACAAGGAATATGTGATGTTTGCCGACTCGTTATCGACCAATATCGTGCTCGAGAATCAGGACTATTTCACCATATCTGTAGCCTCAACCGTGGCTCGCGATTACGATCGCACGTTCGGTGTGGAGGTTATAGATGAGGGCAGCAACGCCATCGAGGGTTATCACTATCGCCTCCTCTCGAACACCGTCACCATCCCCGCGGGTAAACTCTCGGGCGATGTGCGTGTACGCGGCCTCTATGACAATATCCAGGCGACCGACTCGCTCGGCTTCGGATTGCGATTGGTGATGCCCGAATCGCTCAAGTTCGACAATATCTACAAAAATAGCGACCGCACGAAGGTCACGATGGCAAAGGTCTGTCCCTACACTATCGACAACTTCACGGGCTGGTGTGTGGTCACTTCGTTGATGCTCTACAACTACCCTGGTACCAACACCAGCTATCAGCGTCTGGTTAAGTGCGACAAGCACCCCACCGAGCCGGAGACAATCATTGTGCGCAACTTTCTCTATGATGGATATGACGTCACGATGCGTTTCAATGCCGAGGATCCTGCAAATATGCAGATTGAGATGGATGACTACCAGATATTGAGTGACGAGGCTTCGGTGTTCGGCCAGATTTTGGGCGACAACCATATCCTCTGTGGCGAGAGCCCATACCACAACTCATTCTTCAACTCGTGCCAACGATTTGCTACACTCTGGCTCAATGTATATGTGTACGATTTGGGCGACCCCATCGGCACAGTCGGACAGTTCTACAACATCCTGGAGTGGGTCAGCGATGAGGAGGCCGAGCGACTACAACGCGAAGAGGGAATGTAAGTAGCGATTATCCAAAATTCAAAATTAACATATAATTAAGGTTTGTTATGAAAAGATTTTTTACAAATTTGGTTTGTTGCGCAGTGGCAGCATTTGCTCTGCTCGGCGTAGCCTGTACTCCGGAGCCGGAAGATAAACTTCCGACACCTAACTTCCCTGCAGCTGTTAATACAGAGGTTGCTGCAGGCGAGATTTACACACTCACGATTGAGCCTAATCAGGCATGGAAACTCTCGATTCCCGAGGATGCGACCTACTTCACCATCCTCGACAACGAGAACGAGGTCTACTCAATCGGCGGCGAGGCCGGCACTTACGAGGTTCAGATTAAGGTTGCCGACATCCGCGACTACAACGAGAATCACACCTGCGAGGTGAGCCTCTCAATGGGTCGCACAAAGCGTATTATTGCAACTCTGACCCTCGGTAAACTCACCCGCACAATCGAGCTCTACGATGTAATTCTCGAGGATAACGAGTGGACTTATGGTGATGAGACTCAGTTTGCCTACTCGGCCGAGCAGATAGGTGAGCAGGGCATAACCCTCAATTGGGGAGAGAATGGTCTGTCGATGTTTACCCACCGTATCAAGGTCGTATCGAACTTCACTTGGAAGATTGATGGCGCTCCCGCGTGGATTCAGGCCATCTCGAACAACGATGAGGATATCACCGAACTTTGGATTAAGGGCAATGGTGCCAACTACCCCACCGAGGCCTCGACCGCAACTCTCTCGTTCCTCGATGCTTCGGATAGCTCGGTTGCAGCCGTGGCTACGCTGAAGGTGTCGATTCCTGCCGCGACATCTGTATTCTCGTTCAACGACTTCGAGGCCGAGACCAAGTTTAATGCCGCTGGTGAGATATATAACGCAATGAGCGGTGCTTACTACGAGGGTAATGCCGAGGGTTCGGTAACCTTCACCAACGATGAGTGGTTGGTATATACTCTCTCGTTCGAGCCGTTCGGCATAGCTGAGGGTGCATATATGCCCATCATCAACGAGCACGAGTGGATTAACTGCACTATCGCCGAGTGGAATAGTACCGAGAAGGATATCCTCCAGGAGCGTAACGTCACCATCAGCGTTGATAAGAATAACGATGCCGACCGTGAGGCTATGGTTATTCTCGTCCCCAAGTCGGTAGCTACTGCCGAGTTTAAGGATGCAGAGTTCCCCGAGGAGATGCTTGAGGTTGCCGCAGGCGGTATGGGTGCTTCGGGTAAGTTGGTTGCCAAGTTCGAGAAGTATCTGCTTACTACCGTTAAGCAGGCTGCTCACCCCGGCCCGATTACCCTCACCAATGCGACAGATGTATCTTCTACCATCCAGCTGATCAAAGTTTCGACCTCAGGCGACAACGACATCTCTTACGACTACCCCGATGCACAGCACGGTTACGAGTTGCTCTACACCTCTAAGTATGACAATGATGATGCGATGTTCAAGTTCGATGGCAAGTACACCTCTGTTGAGTTTACCTATTTCGATAATGCGAGCGGCAGCCTCAAGGTGATGACCGAAGCCGAGAGCTGGATTAAGGTTACCCCGTTCGGTACGGATGGAGGTTTCCGCCTTACGATGAACCCTACCGAGACAACCAACAAGCACTGGAATTCGGAGAAATACTACAATGGTGCCTTCTGGAGCTATGTGGTATTCAAGAATGAGGATGACATTGTTGCCGTGATCAGCGCACTTCACAACTTCAACTACAGCCTCACCGGCGAGAGCTCGGGCTCTACCGGCATCTCGTTCTCGTACCCGCAGTATGCAACCGATCCCAATATGGATGGTTCGTCACTCGAGCAGCTCACTTCGGGCGCAGTTTGGCAGAAGATTGTAGGCGATTATGGCGACATTCCCGTATGGCACCTTACCTACACCAAGTCACCAGCTACGATGTCGGGACTCTCGGGTATCAATACCGAGTGGGTTCCCTCGTATATGGATGAGGCCGACAAGAGCTGGCTTTCGTTCGAGGGTGGCGAGATGGCCACTGTCTCGATGGCCAAGGAGGGCAATGGTAAGACCGGTGTCCTGATCTTCAAAGATAGCAATATGGTGCCGAAGATGGCATTGGTTTGTTCTCTTAAACTTGCACAGCAATAAATCTATAAGCGATGCCCCGTTCGATTCGGGGCGGGGCATCGCTTATTTTTTCACCCCGAATACCCTAACGACCTTGCTCAAAAGAGAGTAAAAACGGCAAAAGGTCCAAAATGAGCAGTTAAAGAAAAAGATGAAACTCTACAAAATTATCGTATGCGCAGCCTTGGCTGCGATGTCACTCCTCT
>JBGUTM010000240.1:0-2980 GCA_045133075.1 Alistipes sp.
GGATGGTTCTCGGCCATCGTACCAATCTATCTGAAGAAGGTTTTCCACGATGACCCCATATTCCAGGATGTGAAAATTGTGGTTTCGCTCTATGATGACAAATTTACACAGTCGCTCACCGGCCTGCGCGAGAAGGTTGAGGGAGAGGGTATCAAGGATGAAAATTTGTCGATTCTTGACGATGCTTCATACGAAAACCTCTATCGTTTCGTTATTGGTTATGCCGATGGTGTGGTAATTGCCTCGGAGGGTGTGGATGCTGCTGTGGCAGAGTTCGCGCGTCAGAGTGGCAAGCCGCTGTTGGAGTACCAGTCGCCCGAGCAGGAGGGTTATTACGATAATTACAACCGATTCTATGAAGAGTTACGCTAATCTGCGCAGATTGTTTAATTGTGTTGCCGCGATTTCGATTGCGGCAATCGCTCTGTTTTCGGGGTGTACCACCTCGGACGAAACACTCGGCTTCGAGTTGATTCCCGAGAATCAGAGGATGCAGATTCGTTTCAAGAGCTTTTATGCAGGACGTGTCTACAAGGAGACCTTCGATAAGGAGCAGAATAAGTTTGTCGTGACTTCGGGTGATTGCCGTTCATTCCGCACCTCGCTCTATCGCTCGGACTCGCTCGTTTCGTCCGACCTTCAGGTGGGTTATATGGGTCGTGAGCGCGACCTCGATAAGATTTTCGGCGAACGTAGCGCAAGTTTTGCATCGAATTTCCTCTTTATGTCCGACATCGAGGAGAGTGGCTTTGGATACCTACCCATCTTCGACTCGTTACAGGTGATCCTCACGGTTTCGGACTATGGTGGTGATACAACACATGTCCAGACCTACGAGGTCTATGAGGTCAATAAGTCGCTGATCGAGGCGATGGATGACGGCAAAGATACGGTTGCCTATGTCGGCTTCGATATGGAGCAACTCTACGATAGCAGCAAGCCGCTCTTCACATTCCAATTCCCCAATCAGGCAAAAGGTGTCTATACCACCACTACCGAGGTGACTATGCAGCCCATATCGCTGGCCACCGATAGTCCGACCTGGGACTTCGTGCGCCGACTGATGCTCATCCCCGAGAATACGAAGGATTGGGATGGATATGCCGATGATGTCGAGGTCTACAAGGATGACAAGAAGTGGATTCAGGAGTTCAAAGGACTATATATTAAGGCCAAGGATGATCTGCCGTCTGACAAGGAGGGTGCGATGTATAAGATCGACTTCTCGGCTTCGGGCCTCTACCTGTTGGGCCGAAATCGAAACCCCGAGGAGCCGATGCTCATCAAGGATACGACCTATATGTTCTACTACTTCTACGATAAGAACGCAGAGGTGGGTAATCGCTCGATTAACGGCGTTGAGCACAACTTTGCCGGCTCGAAGTTGGCAGACTACAATATGACTGACGATCCGTCCAAGAGCGATGACGAGAATCATAGTTCGAGGGAGGATGTAACCGTGGGATATATCAGCGGTATGGGCGGCCCGATGATGGAGATCTACTTTACGGATGATTTCCTGCGCGAGTTGCGTGCAATAAGCATTGAAGAAGGTTACAGCTATGCAGCCATCAATCAGGCTATGATGAGTGTGTATGTCGAGGGTGCGCAGTACAACTGGATGGATATTGTACCGGAGTTGATCACGCCATTGCTTGATAAGTCGATTGTGAGGATGGGTCTCTACACCGATTTCAACACTCTCTCGCCGATTCCGGATTATGACTACACCTACGAGAAGACCTATAGTACGGATTTGGCCTTCGGCGGTAACCTTAACCGTAGCCGAGCAAGCTATCTGATGGATATCTCGGGATATGTTCAGCGATTGAAGAACTATGTCGATGCCATCAACCCCAAAGAGTCATACGATCCAAACTTCAACTATGAGGCTGTCTACAACAGCGAAGAGAATAAGTCGAAGTTTAAGGATCAGTACGTACCTCGCAGATTCTATATGGCTCCCGAGGCCTATAACCTCTACACGCTCAAGCGTTCGAGGGTTATGGGTATGGAGAGTCCCGACATAACCACCGAGCAGGATGCGTTGAAACACCCTTCGATTAAGATCAACCTCTCCTACACGATGATTAAATAGACAAAGACAACGAAATGCAAGAAAATTTAGTAATAGTCGAGTCTCCGGCAAAGGCGAAGACCATCGGTAAATTCCTCGGTAAGGAGTATGTGGTCAAGTCGAGCTTTGGACACATTCGAGATTTAGCAAAGAAGGACCTCGGTATCAATCTTGACGGCACCTATCAACCTATATATGAGATTCCTGCCGATAAGCGTAAAGTGGTAGAGGAGCTCTCGCGATTGGCACAGGCAGCAAAGACTGTGTGGCTCGCATCCGATGAGGACCGCGAGGGAGAGGCTATCGCGTGGCACCTGGCGGAAGTGTTGGGTCTGCCCGTTGACCGTACCAAGCGTATCGTGTTCCACGAAATTACCAAGAATGCAATCCTTGCGGCGATAGAGAATCCCCGCACGGTAGATATGAACCTCGTAAATGCACAGCAGGCACGCCGAGTTTTGGATCGATTGGTCGGTTTTGAGCTCTCGCCCGTGTTGTGGAAGAAGGTGCGACCGGCTCTCTCGGCAGGCCGAGTGCAGAGCGTTGCCGTAAGGCTTATCGTTGAGCGCGAGAGGGAGATTATAGGCTTCCAGTCTACCCCCTACTATCGTATTACGGCTCAGTTCCACACGGCAGACACCTCGAAGACTCTCTTCCGTGCAGAGGTGTCGCATAAGTTTGCGACTAAGGAGGAGGCTGAGGCGTTTTTGCAGGGATGTGTGGGTGCAACCTATCGTATCGAGAGCGTAGAGGAGAAGCCCACGAAGCGTTATCCCGCTCCGCCCTTCACCACCTCGACACTCCAGCAGGAGGCGGCCCGCAAATTCGGTATGTCGGTGTCGCAGACGATGTCGGTGGCTCAACACCTCTACGAGCAGGGTCTTATTACCTATATGCGTACCG
>JBGUTM010000241.1:0-11890 GCA_045133075.1 Alistipes sp.
CCACAGACGAGCATCAAGGTTGAGCCGGTCAATGGCAGCAGCTTTCGCATAGCCTCCACACGCCAGAAGTCATTATGGCGGCAGTAGAAGAAGTCGTCATAGAGGCGGTTGTAGGCGTGTTTCTGGCTCTCCGACAGCGAAGAGTATACCTCGGTCGATTGAGCCGAAATGCGAGGATGGAACATCCCTTTTCGCACAGGGTCCTCGACAAAGAGCACATCCTCACTCTGGCTTACGGGTGCGGTATGCATCGCGGCATCGAATCGAAAGCCATACTCTGCAATCTCCGCTGCATCGAGTGGCATCGCGGGCGAGAAGTGACCAAGCAGTGCACTCACCGCATCAAGCGGAATCTCCCAAATGCGGAAGAAGCCGAGAATATGGTCTATACGATAGGCATCGAAATAATCGGCCATCTTCTCGAAACGTGCTCTCCACCAAGCATATCCATCCTGTGCCATACGCTCCCAATCGTATGTCGGGAAGCCCCAATTCTGACCCTTTACGGAGAAGTCATCGGGCGGAGCACCGGCCGAGGAGTCCATCTTAAAGAGTTCGGGCGCACACCACGCATCGACACTATGACAGCCAATGCCAATCGGGATATCGCCCTTGAGAATCACGCCGCGCGAGTGGGCATAATCGCGCACCGAACGCAGTTGTCTGTCGAGGTGGTACTGTACAAAGTACCAATAGCCAACCTCCTGCTCATTCTCGCGGGCGAACTGCGCAACGCGCTCTGCATTGAAAGTTGCCCACTCACCCCAGAGCGAGAAGTCACTGGTGGCAAACTTTTCGCGCAATACGCTAAAGACCGCATACGGGCAGAGCCACACCTCATTTTTCTTGTAGAAGTCAGCAAACTCGGTCGAGGCGAGCAAAACCCTACCCTGTCGCTTGTAGAGCTTGCGCAGATACTCCTGCTTGGCGGCTGCCACACGCGGATAATCGACCTCCGAAAGGGCGTTCAACTCACGGCCGAGTCGCTCAAATCGAGCCTGCTCGCGCTTATTGCCCAGCTCGCCCACCTCTTTAAGGTCGAGGTATATCGGGTTAAGTGCAAATATCGAGTTGGCACGATAGGGATACGAATCGCGCCACGAGCCATCGTCTGTGGTATCGTTTATGGGCAGAATCTGAATCACACACTGCCCCGTGGCAGCAGCCCAATCTGCCAAAAGTTTCAAGTCCGAGAAGTCGCCAACGCCAAAACTGCGCTCCGAGCGCAACGAGAATACCGGTACGGCAACGCCCGCACCACGCCACAGATCGGGATTTCTAAATGAGCGCACCTCCAACTGCAATGCCTCGCCTGCGTCAGGCTTAAAGTAGTCGAACAGACGGTTGTAGCCCTCCTCCCAGATGGTTGTGCCGTCATTCTCCTTTTTGCGGACAACGAATTTATACTCAAATCGCTCGGGCAGAGTACTTGCCGGCAAGGCTATACGCCACATCGGGAAATCACAATCGTTGAGCGGCAGGCTTCGCTCGGGTTGCCAACCGCCGAGCGTGTCGCACTCACCCACGATGCACAGCACCTCATCCGCTCGCACATCAGCAGCATAGACCTCGAAGAGAATATCCCCTGCCGAGGGCTTTAGTCCACTACCCTTTTTACGAGCCTCCGCGCGTGCACGTGTACGCTTAAATATGGAGTCGGTAAATGCCGAGGAGCCAAATACGCGACTGCGCACCACTCCATTTTCGGTTATTTTACGAATTTTAGTTCTCATAACGGATATAAATCGTAGAACAAATATACTATTTTTGGCAATATATCTGCAATTCTGAGTGGTTTTTATCACACTTTTAATAAAAAACTAAAAAAATAGTTGCATAACTAAAATTTTAGTTATATATTTGTCATCGGAAAACAGACAGAAGATAGACACCCCAACATTGTAACCTTTTTATCGAGTAGAGCATTATGGCAGATAACCCGCAGAGAAAGCTTCAGGAACTGACCCGTGCCGAGTTAGAGATTATGCAGATACTTTGGCAGCTCGGGCATGGATTTGTCAATGATATCTTGGCAGAGTTGCCCGAGCCAAAACCTGCATACAACACGGTATCGACCATTGTGCGCATACTCGAAAAGAAGAACTTTGTGGCTCACAAGGCCTACGGCAAGAGCCACGAATACTACCCCACTATCGAGCGCGAGACCTACACCGCGAACTATATGAACTCTGTGTTGGCAAACTTTTTCGGAGGCTCACCATCGCGCCTGGTGTCGTTCCTCTCCTCGAACAAATCCATATCGCTTGAGGAGACTGATGAGATTATCAAATTGTTACAGAATAAATAATCGACAAGATTATGGTAACATATCTATTCGAGTTCATCTGTTGTAGCGGTCTGTTCTATGCGCTATACAGATTGGTTATCGAGGGTCGCGTGGCTCATCGCTCGGCACGTATGTACATCATCTACACCACCCTCTTGTCGGCCATAATCCCAATTTTGGAGTTACCCATATACCCTGCCGAGTCTACGATTTTGCAACTCCCGATAGCAACTACTACCACAACCGCAACAACTAATTTCTCGGATGTCACATCACAAGGTGTCGATTGGAGGGTTATACTCACCTATATAATTATAGGAATATACGCAGCTATTGTCGCACTAAACCTACTCCGTCTAACACTGCGTCTGCGTGAGGTTTTTGCTATCCGCAAAGCCTCCAAGCTATCATTCTATGAGGCATATACACTCGCCGAAAACAATCAAATCCAGGAGCCTTTCTCGTTCTGGCGCACCATATACCTTAATGGTGTCTTCGAGGGTACGGCACGCGAGGCTGTCATCGCTCACGAATACAGCCACATCTGCCACCGACACTCCGCCGAAAGGATTACTATCGAAGTTTTACGATCTCTATTTTGGTTTAACCCATTCATCTGGCTTGCAGGCAATAGTCTGGTCGAAGTGCAGGAATGGGAGGCAGACAAAGATGTTATTGATAAGGGTTACGATGTTGGGGAGTATCGACTGCTTGTTTTCCAACAGCTCTATGGTTATTATCCGGAGGTAACTTGCGGGCTGAAGAGTCAAACTTCTAAAAATCGTTTCCTTATGATGACAAACTTCAAGAAGGGGAAATTTTCTCCATTGCGTCTATGCGCAGCAATCCCGATGATTGCAGGTATGGTATTGGTTTTCGGAGCCGTGAGAGCCGAGTCTCAAACACCGGCTGAAACTCCAACATTCCAAAAGGTAGAAGTCTCGGCACAACCCTCAAGTACCGAGACGGCTGCTCTGCTCCAACAATTCTGCGACTATGCCAAGATGAATATCCGTTACCCTGCCGATACAAAGGCCGAGGGTGTAGATGGACAGGTGGTAGTAGAGTTTGCGGTAAACCTTGTCGATGGTTCGGCCGAGGTGCGAAAAGTACATCGCACTCCAGACAAGCGACTGACCGAGGAGGTTGAGCGAGTAATCAAGACGGCAAAGTGGGAGCCCATCGAGGCTGTGGCAGACCGACCGCATCCGAAGGTAATCCTCACATTCGATTTTATTATTGACGGCAAGAGCGATATGTCAAAGTTCAAAAACAAGATCAATAATATCGCAGTCAAAACCTTCGCCGAGTAGTCCATCACCGCCTACGGTGTCTGATTTATCAAAGAGAGTGTCCGAAAAGATTATCGTGGCACTCCCTTTTTGTTTTTATTTTGCACGAAACAAAATTTTTACTATATTTGCACTGTAATCTTCAGGGCGGGGTGAAATTCCCCACCGGTGGTGATAGTCCACGACTCCCAATCGAGGGTGCCAAGCCAAGGGTGCAGAGCAGAGGGTGCAGAGCAGAGGGTGCAGAGCAAGCTGAAGTATGCCGAGCAGAGTGGTGCCGAGCAAGCAGAAGTATGCCGAGCCAAGAGATGCAATCGAGAGGGACTGAATCGGTGAAATTCCGATACCGACGGTCAGAGTCCGGATGGAAGAAGAGATATAGTATGCCTTATCGAGGCGTAGTGTCCATTATGCAGAGCAGACCTCTTTGTAGGGGGTGGTGATGCGTGGGTGGAGGTGCGCAACGCTCGATTCGTGCAGATGGTTACAGCCAATAGGTGGTTGTTCCGCATCTCTCTATGTTGAAGCCCGTGAAGATTTCACGAGGCTTATTTTTTTTACCTATTTATATTTATATGAGAAAATTTATTCTATCTCTGATTTTCGCGATGGCAACTGTCGCAGCAATGGCACAAATCACCTCTTCGGCACTTGACGGCGTGGTGACCGATTCGGAAGGCAAAGCCCTGCAAGGCGCAAGCGTCATCGCCCGCCACACACCATCAGGCAGCGAATATGGCGTTGCCAGCGACCGCAACGGCTCGTTTCGCATACAGGGTATGCGCCCGGGTGGTCCCTACACGGTCGAGGTGTCGTTCATCGGCTACCGCACCGCCAAAATTGAAAACATCACCCTCTCACTCGGCAACACCTCGGAGTTGCAGGTGAAACTCACAAGCGACAACACCCTCGATGCCGTGACCGTTATAAGCAGTGCCGAGGAGCGTTTCAACTCGGCAAAAACGGGTGCTGCCGACAACTTCACGGCAGCCGACATCGCTGTTCTGCCGACCGTCAGCCGCAGCATCTACGATATCGCCAAGCTCTCACCCACAGCCCTCGCAGCAAAGTCGGGAGGTATGTCGTTCGGCGGAGCCAACACTCGATACAACACCTTCCAGATTGACGGCGTGGCCAACAACGATATGTATGGACTGACCTCAAACGGCACAAATGCAGGTCTGACAAATGCCAACCCAATACCTCTGGATGCCATCGAGCAGATTCAGGTGGTGGTGGCTCCGTTTGATGTTCGTCAGGGCGGATTCACCGGCGGAGGCATCAATGCCGTGACCAAGTCGGGAACAAACACCTTTGCCGGCTCGGCCTACGCCTACTACAACAATCAGGATTTCTATGGCACCACCCCCGGTAAGGATGTCGCCAACCGCACAAAACTCTCGCGCCAATCGACCCAGATTTATGGAGCAACACTCGGCGGAGCAATCGTCAAGGATAAGCTTTTCTTCTTCGTGAATGGCGAGTTCGGCCTCGACAGCTACCCCTCGACCTACTACCCCGGATATGAAGGTGCTGCCATCTCGGCTGAGGAGGCCAAGCGCATCTCTGACCGTTACAAGGCCCTTACCGGCTATGATGGCGGTGGCTATGGTAAGCGCGACATCAACCGCACCTCGGGCTCACTCATCGCCCGTCTGGACTGGAATATCAACAGCCGCAACACTCTTTCGGCCCGCTACAACTTTATTGACGGCCGTATGGACGAGTACACCAACTCGCCTACCGAGTTTTTGTTCGAGGGTGCGGGCTACACCTCGGTAAGCCGTTCTCACGCTGTCAGTGCCGAGCTCAACTCGCGCATAAACAACCTATTGCACAACGAATTGCGCATAGGTTACACCAACGTAGTCGATGGCCGTGACACAGAGAAGAATCTCCCCTATGTCGAGGTGCAGGGTGTGGGTGCCACCGGTGGCGGCACTGCCTACATCGGCACCGACCGTTTCGCCAATGCAAACTCGCTCGACCAGCACACCCTCACGCTGACCGACAACCTAACGTGGTACAAAGGTCGCCACACGCTAACCTTCGGTACGCACAACGAGTTCTACCACTCTCACGTGGTCTATGTTGCCAACTCGCTCGGAGCCTACACCTACAACTCCATCAGTGACTTCGAGCGCGATATGGCGGCAAAATACCAATACAACTACACAGACGAGAAGGTCACCGGCACCAAAACCTGGGGTCCGAAGTTCAATGCTCTGCAACTCGGATTCTACGTTCAGGACCAGTGGAAACCCTCGGAGCGATTCTCGCTCACCTATGGTCTGCGAGCCGACATTCCGCTCATCTTCGGTGGGCCGACCGTGAATGAGGAGTTTAATGCAGGCGA
Organism: Alistipes sp.; assembly: GCA_045133075.1. Taxonomy (GTDB): domain Bacteria; phylum Bacteroidota; class Bacteroidia; order Bacteroidales; family Rikenellaceae; genus Alistipes. The sequence goes on from JBGUTM010000241.1 coordinate 5,936, forward strand.
CATTGCCACTCGCCACAATGTCCGCATCGGCGACTACCCTCGTGCTCAGATTCTGCTCTCGCCGCGCATAGGCTTCCGCTGGTGGGCCGACTCACGCCACCGCACACTCATCCGCGGAGGTGCAGGTCTATTCACGGGTCGTGTGCCCTTTGTGTGGATTGTAAACAACTACTCCAACACCGGAATCGAGCAGAAAGGTGTAACCCTCAAGGGTAAAAGTGATGGCGCAGGCAATATCATCGAGTCGGCACAATCCTTCTCGAAGAACCCCGCCGCAACAACCCTCTCAACGCTCAATCCCTCGATTCAGGCCCTCGACAACAGATTCCGCTATCCGCAGGTATTCCGCGCCAATCTGGCTATCGAGCAGATGATTGGCAATGGTTGGTACATTGCGCTTGAAGGCCTCTACACAAAAACTATCAACAATGTAAGTTTCAGCAACTTGAGTCTTACAGAGAGTGATAAGAATATCTATGCCGTAGCTCCCGATGTTGCGACTGCGGCCAATTCCTCGACATACTACTCCGTAGACCCGAAATACTCGGCAATCTACTACACCACCAACACCAATAAGGGATACTCGTGGTCGGCAACCGCCTCGGTACGCCGCTCATTCCGATTTGGACTTGATATCTTCGCGGCCTACACCTACTCGCAGAGCCGTTCGCTCTACGATGCAGCATCATCATCACAAGCTAATAACTGGAGCCGCACCTATGCTGTCGATTCCAACTCGCCCGAACTCGCCTACTCGATCTACGATGCCCCCCACCGATTGACGGCACAGGTCACTTACTCTCGCAGATATGCACGTTATTTCGGTAGCACGATATCATTGGTATACCAGATGTACTCGGGACAACGCTACTCTCTCTGTTATGGCGAGAGCAGCGACCTCAATGGTGACCTGATGACGGGTAATACATTGGTATACATCCCCACCAAGAGCGACCTGGCGAAGATGACATTTGCCGATGCGACCTCGGCCGAGCGATGGAACTCGTTTATCGAAAGCGACCCATACCTGCGCACTCATCGAGGCGAGTTCTCGGAGCGTAATGCCCTGCAAACCCCTATGGAGCACAGATTAGACCTTCACATTGCACAAGATTTCTACTTCGGAGCCAAGACCGGCCGCAAGTTGCAGTTATCGCTCGATGTGGTCAATTTCGGCAACCTGCTCTGTCGCGATTGGGGAGCCTACCACTCGGTCAAGAATGCCCGTCTGCAGCCAGTACGTGTGGTATCTCTCAACGATGATGGCAATGGTAACAAGATCCCCGTCTATCAATTTACGGGGGCAAACATAGCCAAAGACGATATCCTCTCGCGTTGGCATATGCAGTTAGGAATAAGGGTGGTCTTTTAATAGACCACCCCTATTTTTAACCTATATACATCCTCTTACAACAACATTCGAGCCAGCAGGTCACAGCTCATCTGTGGATCGTGTCTATCGAAGTGGAATCCGCAAATACCCTCCCTTTCGGCTGCATTGATATTGGCCTCGCGATCATCAATAAAGAGAGTCTGCGCAGGATCGAGCGAATAGCGGTCAATGAGTAGGCGGTAGATCTCGGGCTCGGGCTTTACGACCAACTCCTCACACGACACGACCTCGCCAACAAAGTGCTGATAGACAGGCTTCAGCCGCAGAAAGTCAATAAACTCGCGTGACATATTCGAGAGAACATAGAGTTCATACCCAGCCTCCTTAAGTTGCTCGATAAGGCTCTTTGTAGGACGAATCTCCTCCTGCATATCAATCGCCTCGGCGATATACCTTTCACACAACTCTCTTTCGCAGTGGTTACGCTCACAGAGAATCTCCTGAACCTCATTGAGCGTGAGCGTTCCGCGATCGTACTCCTCCCAGAAGTGAGGCATCTGCGGCTCGTAGACAAAGGAGAAGAACTCACGAAACTCGGGCGAGAACTTCTGAGGGTCGCGGGCAAAGACCACTCCACCCAGGTCAAAAACGATATTTCTGAACTTTGACATATGAGTATCAATCTACTTTTTAACATCAATCCATGTCAGCTTGCGCCACAACTCCTCGAAGGGACCGTGTGAATGGTTCTGGAGCCACCATCGGCAGAAGAGCCACTGACATACAACCACCAGCGCACCAATAAGCAGGGCTACGGTGTGACCCGTATAGCGATAGAGTCCCAGGCCCCAATTATAGAAAATAAAACCTCCGATTATCGACTGGCCGAGGTAGTTGGTGAGACTCATCTTGCCATAGGGGGCAATCTTCATCAGCGCATCGTGAGCCTTGGTGCGATAGAAGAGCAGGACAACACCACCAACGATTGCAAGCATCGAGGCGAGATTACGCCACATTTTGAGCATTGTACCGAGGCTTCGCTTGATGCAGGGCGCATCAACCATATCGGGCACAAACTCATACGCAGGTGCCAGCACAGCAAAGGCCACAAGCGACCATACGAGCACTCTCTTCCATATCTGCACATTATCACCCTCATCGTAGAGCAGACGCTTACGACCCAGATAGATACCCAGCAGGAAGAGGAACGGAGTCTGCGTCATACGGCCGTGCTCGATAGACCAAGTGAAGTTCACGGGGAAGCCACTACGGATACCCTCAATGGCCACATCCAGCCACGAGCCCGCCGACTGTGCAGGCAGGATATTGGCAAACAACTCCGAAGAGCCGAGGTAGAGCGGTTGCGTTGTAGGGTCTATCAATCCCAGGATGATATATACCCACTCGATGGGGTGCAACATCAGTATAATTGCTGCCGTCACCAGCACCTTATCACTTGCACGGATAAACGGCACAACCAGCACTCCACAAACGGCATAGACGGTCAATATATCGCCATTGTAGAACAATAGGTCAAACAGACCAAATAGGAACAACAGCACCATACGCCACAGAAAGCGTGGGCGAAAATCGACACCCTTCTGTGCCTGATTTTCGTGTTGGATAAAGAAACTCAAGCCAAAGAGCAACGAGAAGATAGCATACATCTTACCGGCCAGCAGGAAGAATGTCGTATCCCACACCGCCTGGTTAAGCCACGCCATAAATGGTGTCGAGGCTTCGCGGAACTGGTAAAAGTTGAGTTGCTCGATAAAGTGAATCAGAACGATTCCTCCGATGGCGATACCACGCAGGATATCCGCCACGTCAATTCGTGTGTTGGGTAGTGATGATGGTTTGTACATAATATCTATTATTCGATTGTTAATTCCAGTATGCCTACTGCCGCATTTTCCTTCGGTGTCATATTGATTCGCAGAGCCTCCGCCACAACCTCTTCGGCCGGGTGCACCACGTTAAATTTATCGATATCGGTACCAAAATTGTCGGTGATATAGGGCTTAAACTCTCGCCACTGGCCATCAACCAGATAGTCTATACCCCACTTTACGGGTACCTGCACACCACCCTCATCATCGTACCAATAGACCGACACGCACTCTACGGGCTGCATCTTCTTGAAGGTAATCTCGATAGTTTGGGGCTCACCCAACATCTTCCACGATGTCCAGCGCAGAAGGTTCTTATCGTGAGAGTGGCGAGGTAGTTGCTTATCGACTACGGCATAGATATCGTCACCATTGGGGTTAGTGTGGGTAGCCTTCACATCGGCTATATTGGCCGGCAGGCGGCAAACACCCGACAGAGCTGTCATAGCATCACGTCCAAACCAGACATTCATCTGCGTATTATCGCCACGATTGTTCCACGCATAGTAGGGAATCAGTGTGAGCGTGGTCGCCTCACTGCCCTCATCGTAGGCAACATCGGCCTCGAGCGAGATTGTCGGAATACCGCTCAACACACCCTCATCGAAACTACCGACCTCACCTCGCCTGCTATTGAGCGAAGAGATATAACATCTCGATACCGGCACGTTGTTATCGGGCTCCTCGGCACAGAATACCAGCGGGCCACGAGTAATGCAAAGACGGTTACTATCGGCCTTCACACGTTCGTCTGCCACCGAGTAACGCACCTTCATAGGCAGAGAGAGCTCTACTCTATCTCCCGTATTCCATTTGCGATGCAGCGGCAGGAAGCCATCGACAACCTCGCTACGCACCCTCTCACCATTGACCCTAACCGAGTAGGAGGAGCGCACCCCATCGGCATAGGCATAGAGTTCGCCCGGCACAAATTGCTTACTAACCCACGATGGAATGCGCAACCAGAGGGTAAACTCCTCGCCCTCGGTTGCCGGCTCGACCTCGATATTCACATCACCCTCAAAGGGATACTCTGTCTGCTGGTGCAATTTCACGCTACCGGCCTTGAGTGGCACCTCTACCGAACTTCCCACATAGAACGAGCAGAAGATATCATCGTCAGTATGCGAGTAGGCCATACCCGATATTTGCGGAATCAAACGGGCCAGATTCGAGGGGCAGCAGGCGGTAGTAAACCAGGGCGAACGACCTGCACGGCCTCGGTTAAAGGGTTTACGGCCATCAGCCTCGAGCGGATTGACGTAGAAGAAACGGTTGCCCTCAAGATTAACACCAGCCAGCACATTATTATAGAGCGACACCTCTGCCACATCGACATACTTTGCATCACCCGACATCAGATACATTCGATAGTTAAATAAGACATTGCCCACCGCCGCGCAGGTTTCGTCATAGGTGTTGAAGTTCGGCAGCTCATATGCGGGGCCGAAGCCCTCAATACCGGCAACGGCTCCCAAGCCACCCGTGATGTGCATCTTTCGATCCACGATATCGTGCCATACCGCATCAAGCGCAGGTAACAACGACTTATCGCCATTGATTGCCACCAAATCGGCCATACCCGAGTAGAGATAGGTGGCCCTCACCGCGTGGCCCATAGCTTCACGCATCTCGCGCACCGGTATATTCTGTTGTGCATAGTTCGATGCGTAGACGCCCGAGCCGTTGGCTGTGGTGTGGTGACCGCGGATATCGACAAAACTCTGAGCCATATCCAAATAGAGCCTCTTGCCCGTCACCTGATACATTTTGACCAACGCCAGCTCAATCTCCTCGTGTCCGGGAGCCTCCATCACCGGCTTGCCGCCATTGTATCGGGGGTCGCCCTCGAAGAATACACGATTGATATGTTGTGCACTCTTCTCAGCCACATCAAGCCACTTGCGCTTGCCCGTGGCGCGATAGTAGGCAATTGCACCCTCGTACATATGACCCATATTATAGAGTTCGTGGCTATGCAGAACGTATGCGTAGGGGCTGACACCCGCCGAGCGCATATTGCTCGGATTGCGCAGATGCTTGGGCATTATGTGGTGTTCGTAGAGATAACCATCACTCTTTTGAGCCGCTGCAATGATGTCGATAATCTCATCCATCTTGGCCTCCAGCTCCTCATCACGCTCCAGGGTAAGCAGGTAGGCGGCACCCTCCATCACCTTGAACAGATCCGAGGCAACGTAGTAACGGCCCTCCAGCGGTTTGGTCACACGCTCACCACGCAGATAGGCTCCGACTCTACGCAGATTCTCGACTGCATATTCGGTTTTCTCGAACGAGAAGGGCACCAGTACCTCCTTCTGCACCTTTAGACGTGGTAACCAGAAGTGATCCTCCAACTCAACATACTGAAACGGAATCTGTGTCAATGGTTCCTCGACCTTCGGAGCCGAAACATCTTCACCGCAACACGCCACGGCAACAAATACCATTGATAGAGCAAATAAAGTTTTGGTAATATAGTTCATTGTGTTCAGGTTAGGCATTGTAGTAAACAAAGGTATAAATTTTACGGGAAATAAAAAAAATTTACTATTTTTGAGAATCTTGAATGCAAATATATACACAAAGCCATAAACTAATCCAATCACATCTTAAACCTTTAATAAATATAGAATATGACCGAACTGCATTCTCCGATTTGGGAAGATCAAGATTTTCCCAAAATCAACAAAGCCATTGCTGTTAATGATTTTGTAATTAACAAAGTTAATG
>JBGUTM010000242.1:0-3607 GCA_045133075.1 Alistipes sp.
TAGCTCAGCCCGGTTAGAGTACACGTCTGGGGGGCGTGTTGTCGCAAGTTCGAATCTTGTCATCCCGACCAATTTTGAGCAGACAGCAGAACACTTGTTCTGCTGTTTTTTTGTTGTGCCAAGGGCGTCCGTGAGCAAGCTCACACACTCTTGCCTCAACAAAACACCACCCGGTGTCGACTGCTCAATCTATCGGGTGGTAAGGATTCTTTAAGGGGGTAGTTGCGGGGACAGGGTTATATATATTGCTCGGCTTCCGCCTGCGCTATGGGGTGTCCCCGCGAGCTCGGGGCATAGCCCCGACCTTCGAATCTTGTCATCCCGACAAAGTTGATTATTATTATCTTAATGTTTATCTCACCCCTCTCGTTCCTCTACGCAAGAGGTAGTGTATCCGCAATGCTTACACTGTCGAGTGACCTTTATGTTATTATAATGGACTTGATACGGCTTGCCTTGATTATCTTTTTTTATTTTTGTTTTTGAGCGTCCGAGATATTGTTCGTCAATAGTACGCATAGCCCAAAGTTTACCACATTTTTTGCATCGACCAGAAAAAATCCATTTTAAAGCAACAATTGCCACAATGATGATTATAAAGAGATAGAAAGCATTATCATCACTACTTGTTTGCGAATCCTGTATAGGCTCTATGCTATCAACTTCTTTGTTTTTTGATTGAGCAGGGATGTCGACTATTTTTGTATTAGATTCCGCTTCGGAGGGTGTAGTCTCAACTTTTAGCGTAGCAGAATCGTGTACATTGTCTTGACTCTCCACAACAATATTATCCGAACAAACCTCGTTAAGGCGTGGAGTTGGCTGTTCTTGTTCAATCGTTACAACTAAATCCTCTTGGGTTGACTCAACCTTATTCTTCGATTTTTTCTCTTGGTGTTTTGCTCTCCTCTCCAATCTTTCGGCTCTACGATTCTCTCTATTAGCATTCTTCTCGTCAGCTGAGGATTGAGCATATACACCTGCCTCACAGACACATAGTAATGAAATAAAAATCAAGAACTTTTTCATAGCGATATATTTATGAGGTCATTTATGTTGTTACACAATACGATATGTTTTATTACTTACACGCCATTACAAAGTTAGAAACTTTTTCGTAATCGACAACACTCTTTTGGGGCCTTGCTCTGCAATAATATCAGTATATCCACGGATTACCACACACAAATATCGTATACAACAAACATATACTTTTCTCTATAAAAATTTGGACTTTGCCAAAAAGTGTATTATCTTTGCACCCGGTTCGGGAAATCGAATCTATATGGTGGATGTAGCTCAGTCGGTTAGAGTGACGGATTGTGGTTCCGAAGGTCGTGGGTTCGAATCCCATCTTCCACCCTTAATGCAGATGCGAGGTCTTTACCTCGCATCTTTTGTTTGTATAGTTATCAGTGTGCAAGCACACACAACTAAACAAACAAAAATCGCCCACAGGCGACATCTGCAACAATGTGCAAGTAGAAAATCTCCCAAATCACAAAAGGGTGTCCAACAGTCATTGGACACCCTCTATTTTGCAAAAAGTTGTATTACACCAGCTCGTTCAGGCATTCGAGGATAATACGGCTACTATCGCAGATCTCCGCCTCAGTGATAACCAGCGGAGGTGAGATGCGGAATGCCGTATCGCAGAAGAGGAACCAATCACTCATAATACCCCGTGCCGCGAAAAGCTCCATCATCTTAAACATACGCTCCGAGCTGCCAAGCTCCACAGCCAACAGCAATCCGCTACGGCGAATCTCCTGCACCGCCGGGTGGCCCGCAAGCAACGACTCATAAAGGGCTCCCTTCGTCTCGACCTGCTCGACAAGGCGAGTCTCCTCAATATAGTTCAGAGCTGCAAGACCCGCAGCACAACATACGGGGTGACCGCCAAAGGTTGTGATATGTCCGAGCACGGGGTTATAGGTCAGCGTATTCATCACCTCGCGTCTTGCCGCAAAGGCCCCGAGAGGCATACCTCCACCCAGCGACTTGGCCATACATACAATATCGGGTGTGACACCATACTTGAGCGATGCGAACATCGCTCCCGTGCGGCCGAAGCCGGTCTGAATCTCATCAAAAATAAGCAATGCTCCCACCTGGTCACACCTCTTGCGCAGAGCCTGCAGATAACCCTCCTTGGGGGGACGTACACCCGCCTCACCCTGCACCGGCTCGGCAATGACACAGGCAGTACGCTCGGTAATCTGGGCAAGTTGCTCAAAGTCGTTAAACTCGATGGAGCGCACATCGGGCATCAGCGGTCGAAATGCACCCTTCCACTCCTCACCCTCGGGCGACCCCATCAGCGACATCGCCCCGTGTGTCGAACCGTGATAAGCGCGGCGCATCGATATAATCTCGCGGCGGGCAGTATAGCGTTTAGCCAGTTTGAGGGCTCCCTCAACAGCCTCGGCACCGGTCGAGAGGAAGTAGACGCTGTCGATATCCCCGGGCAGCAACTCCGCGATGCGCGTGGCATACTCCACCTGAGGGCGTTCGACCATCTCGCCATAGACCATAACGTGCATATATTTTGCCGCCTGCTCCTGCACAGCTTTGACCACCGCCGGGTTGGCGTGACCCACATTGCTGACAGACACTCCGGCCACCAGGTCGTAGTAGGGTTTACCTTCGGGGGTGTAGAAGAAGACACCCTCGGCCCTCTCGACCTCAATCATCATCGGGGCGGGCGAGGTCTGGCCTACGTGCGCCAGGAAAGCCTTTCTCAATATCTCATTTGCCATATTTTTTTGTCTTTTTTCAAATCTGCGTCAATTTTCGTCAATTCAGTTCGGGCATCAATCATCGTTACGAAGTTGCACAAAAAAAACAACTATCACGCTCTAAAAATCCTCCTCATAGCGGCGGCGCAGCACATTCTCGGCATCGCGCACACTCTCCTGTGACCATCGGTAGAGGATTTCGTGATACTCCGGCTCCGAGAGTTGCCAATCCTTGACCTCGTGGCGCATACGCTCCGAGAGCATATAGACCAGAATTGCAGCCGAGGCCGAGACATTCAGACTTTCGACCATTCCACACATCGGAATCTTCAAAAATTCGTCTGCCTCGGCAATAACTTCATCCGAGATGCCGGCGTGCTCGGTGCCGAAGACCAGAACAAACTTTCCCTTGGTTACATCAAAGGTTTCTGGCGTACAGCTCTCACGATGGGGCGTGGTGGCAACGATACGGTAGCCCTCACCTCGCAGAGCAGCCAGAGCCTCGGCAGTCGAGTCGTGGCTCTCGATATCTACCCACTTATGGGTGCCACGCATAATGTTCTCGCTCAAGTCAAACTTGCAACGTGTCTCGACCGTATGCATTGTTTGCACACCGAAGGCCTCGCAGTGACGCACCAATGCGCTGGCATTATGGGGATGAAAGGTATTCTCCGCCATCAGGGTCATATACTTGGTACGCATATCCAGCGTGTGGCAGAGTGTATCGTAACGCTCCTCGCGCATAAAGTCGCGCAGGTAGTCGATACGCTCGCGATACCACTCGATTGGGCGGAGGTTATTTTCGATATTTTTCATCTTCGTCAAGAATTTTCAGATAACTCTCATAGCGAGAGTAGGCAATCTCACCT
>JBGUTM010000243.1:0-1335 GCA_045133075.1 Alistipes sp.
CCGAAGTGGTTGTTCGAGCGGCGTGCGAGGTTGCTGTTTCCGCTATCCGATTCGAGTATGCCTTGCGCAAGGGTGATACTTGCCGGTATGCCATAGCGCTCCATATGGTCGATGGCAATATGTTTGTACTTGTCGATGTACTCCTCCTTGGTCTGACGACTTTGTGCCGATGCTTCGATGGCAAATAGTGTCAGCGCCATAATAAAAAGCGATATTGTTCGTTTAGAGAGAAAAATCATTATCTTTGTCGTTAACTATAAACGCAAAGATAAATTATTTTGTAATAATAACCAATAGCGAGAGGTGCATAACTCTCATTAAATTCGTAATATGCGACCGCTACACATCATTACTCCCGTCAAGAATTCAATCGAATCGACAATCCAGACCGTAAAGGCTATTCTTGCCTCTGAGATTACGCGACCCTATACTTACACCATCTACAACGATTTTTCGACCGAAGAGAATACCGCCCTGCTGGAGAAGTATTCCAAGGAGTTGGGCTTCGAGTTGGTGAATCTTGCCGATATCACCTCGCACCCTTCGCCGAACTACCTTCTTGTGTTGCAGCGTTGCCAGGCTTTGGCTCTCGAGGCGGGTGCCGACTTGCTTATCGTTGAGTCGGATGTGGTGGTGCGAGCCAATACGTTGCAGGGGTTGGCCGATGGAGCTGCGGCACGTGAGGATTGTGGTATTGCGGCAGCCGTTACGGTGGATGATAAGGGGGCGATAAACTACCCTTATGAGTATGCCCGAGGTCGTGAGGGCGAGGATTATGCCGTAAAGAAGCATTGCAGTTTCTGCTGCTCGCTGCTGACCTACAATCTGCTTAAGGCTTACGATTTCCACGAGCTGAATCCCGAGAAACATTGGTTTGATGTGACTATCTCGCAACGCTCACGCGCATTGGGATTTAATAATTATCTCTTTGCCTCGTTGCCTGTAATCCATCGTCCGCACGCAAGTCGCCCGTGGAAGCAACTGAAATACACTAATCCGCTTAAATACTATTGGATAAAGTTCACCAAAGGATTTGATAAGATATAGTGTAACAACTGCCGAAAAACAACAAAAGATGGACTGCCAAAAGAAAAAAGTTAAAGTCGTAGTTCCCGTTTATACCGAGACGTTAAGCGGGCGAGATGAGAAGTCGTTAAGGCAAACAGTAGATGTCTTGCGCCGTTACCCCATAACACTGCTTGCGCCCGAGGGGCTTGATGTTACGGCCTTGCAGCGGGAGTTTTCGATTGAAGAGGTGACAAGGGTTAGCCGTGAGTGGCTGGGACAAAACGGAATAAAGGGGTATAATCATATGATGCTCTCGCGCGAGTTTTA
>JBGUTM010000244.1:0-5508 GCA_045133075.1 Alistipes sp.
CGAGGAGGAGTTCTTCTCCTTTGCACACAACCATACCAAGCAGTTGATGTGGGTTGGCGTTGCGTGGGTTGTTGCCTTTGTGGTGATGATGCTCGATAGCCGCTACTTCCATATGTTGGCCTATCCGGCCTATCTGGGTGGTATTCTGATATTGGTTGCGGTGTTACTCTTCGGCCGTGAGGTCAATGGTGCCAAGGCGTGGTTTCAGTTCGGCTCGATAAGGGTGCAGCCGGTGGAGTTTGCCAAGATTGCCATTGCGCTGGCCGTGGCGCGAATGATGAGCGGCTACTCGTTCTCGATAAATAGGCCGAGTAATCTCTTCAAACTCGGGGCTATGTTGTTGCTACCATTGGCTATTATCGTCTTGCAGAACGATACCGGCTCGGGTATCGTACTCGGCTCGTTCCTCTTTGTCTTCTATCGCGAGGGACTGAACAAGTGGCTCTGCATCCCCATCTTGCTTGTAGCACTACTCTTTATAGTGTCGTTTATGGTGACACCTACGGCGATGCTCATCTCGCTGATAGTGATATTCACCCTCTCGGAGGTGATGATGAATCGCATCTGGCGCAGTCGTGTGGTGGCTCTCGCGGCCCTATTCCTCGGCTCGATGGTGCTCTATTGGACGCTGAGATTGTGTGGGGTGGATTGGGAGTATTATGTTGCCCTGATGATTTCGTCATTTGTGGCGGTGGCCGTGGTGGCGGTATACGCCTTCCGTGCCAACCTGCGTAATATATTTGTGCTGCTGGCTCTCTATATGGCCTCAATGATATTCCTGCCCACGACCGAGCATATCTTCAACAATATCCTCAAGCCCCACCAGCAGAATCGTATTCTCGTCTTCCTGGGAGCTATCGAGGATTTGCGAGGCCAGGGATATAATGTCCACCAGTCGAAGATTGCTATCGGTTCGGGTGGCCTCTTCGGTAAAGGATTTATGCAGGGCACACAGATTAAGTATAACTTCGTGCCCGAGAAACATACCGACTTTATCTTCTGTACGGTGGGTGAGGAGTGGGGTTTCATCGGTGCGTTGGTGGTGCTGGGCCTGATGTGTGCACTCATCCTGCGCCTTATGAAGATGGGTGAACGTAGTGGTGAGCCCTTCACGCGCGTATATTGCTATTGTGTGGCGGCCATCCTGCTCTTCCATACCCTTGTAAATGTGGGTATGACCATCGGACTGATGCCCGTGATGGGTATCCCTCTGCCCTTTATTAGCTATGGAGGCTCCTCGCTGATTGCATTTACCATTATGCTCTTTGTGGCTATCAACCTCGATGCCTCTACCCGCACCGAAATCGGACATAGAATTTAATAATTGATAATTGACATTTTCAATTATCAATAAAAAAGGATTATAGCGAGCTATAATCCTTTTTTTGCTACTATCCATGCTATGCGGTTGTATATGTTCAGCGCGGTGGCTCTCCAGCTGACGGGCAGAGTGTTTAGCAGTCGTAATTTGCGCAGGGCTCGGCGATGCAGACGGGTGTAGCTGTAGAACTGAGCTACGCGGCGAGCCTCCTCGGTGCCGCCCTTAACACTCTGCACGAGGGCTTTGCCCAACGCAACGCGAGCGAGGTACTCGTTGCTTAAATCGGTGGTTGTGGGGTCATACAACTCCTCTAACGAGTGGCGGCTCTGCTCGGGACGATAGATTGTAGCCGAGCGATTTTCGGCCGAGCGCGAGTAGCTGATAAGCGGTGTAGGTGAGATACATACCTTCGCCTTGCGGGCTAATTTGGTCCACAGATATTGGTCTTCGCCCATACGCATTCCCTCGGGGAAGGCCCCGAGTTGCAATGTAAGAGCGCGGTTGAGCGTTGTGGCCGAGGGGATGAGAACATAGTGGCGTTGAGCCTCCGCGAAGAAATCGACTATGCCCTCCACATGTGGAGTGTTACCAACGACCTGTGTAGTACCATCCATGATGTAGAACCCCGTGGCATAGGCTCCGCAGTCGGGGTGGCGCTCAATGAGTCGGCAAATCTCGGCGAGGTAGCCCTCCTGCCACCAGTCATCGCCATCGAGCAGTGCTACATATTCACCCTCGGCGGCCTGGATGGCGCGGTTGCGAGCCGCACTCACACCGCCATTGGGTTGGCGCAGGAGTTTTATCGAGGTGTGCTCTGTGACCAATGCCTCGACAATCTCGCCACTACCATCCGTGGAGCCGTCATCTACAACGATAATCTCGCGCGGAGCGGGGATCTGTGCCACCACCGAGGCGATAGCTCTGGCGATACTTTCGCGCTTGTTGTAGAGCGGAATTACTACCGATATTTTATTTGCCGTACTCTGCATATTGCAAATGTAGCGATATTTTATTAGTTTTGCAATGTATGAAACTCTCAGAGAAGATAATTTTGGCAATTCGCCATACGTTTGACACGGCTCTCTACTTTGCGGTGATGGCCGTGAAGGAGAATTTCCGCGACTATATATCCCGAGCAGGGCGCGGTACGGCATCGCACGATAGGGTGGCGATTCTGGGTAATGGCCCCTCGTTGGCCAAGGAGTTGCCGGTACTTATGGAGCAGCGTGAGGAGTATGATTTTATGGCGGTAAACTTCTTTGCCGAGGATGAACACTTCGTGGCGATGAAGCCGACATACTATGTTTTGTCCGACCCGATGTTCTTCCGCAAGACGGCTATGCAGGAGAGGGTCGATGCGCTCTATCGCCTGCTCAATGAGCGTGTGAGGTGGCCTATGACCCTATACGTTCAATACTACAACCCCGAGAAGTTCGACTACCGTGCTGCGCTGCCGAATGATAATATACGCATTGTGCCCTTCCATACAACACTCTACGAGGGATTTCCGTCATTGCGCCGTTGGCTCTTCCGCCACGGTCTGGGTAGTGCCAACTATGGTACGGTGGTGCAGGTGGGAGAGTATATTGCGTTGCTGCTCGGCTATCGCCGTCTGGAGCTCTACGGCGTTGATCATACCCTGCTTGACGGACTGAAGGTAGATGCCGAAAATCGCCTCTGCCGCCGCGACAGCCACTACTACGATACCGCTCCTGCCGAGCCGAAGCCCGTGATGCGCAAGGTGCCATCCGAGCCTTATACCGTGGCGGAGTATCTGGCCGAGACGGCTCAACTATTCCGTGGTCACGAGATTTTGCGCGACTATGCCGACTCGCTTGGGGCCGAGATTATCAACTGCACAGAATCCTCGATGATAGATGCTTATTGGAGAATTAACAATTAAGAATCTGTATAATAAGGCTCTTTCGGCATCTGCCTTGATTCCATTTTCCTCACATACGTTTAGTATGCTGCGGAAATGTAATCTGCGAGCAGCTTCAAAATAGCTCTTGTTATACAGATTCTTGTATGCAGGCACAAGGCTCTTCCGGCATCTGCCTTGATTCCATTTTCCTCACATACGTTTAGTATGCTGCGGAAATGTAACCTGCGAGCAGCTTCAAAATAGCTCTTGTTATACAGAATCTTGTATATGGGTATAAGGCCCTTTCGGCATCTGCCTTGATTCCATTTTCCTCACATACGGAGAAAAGACCCCGTATGAGTCTTAATCTTGAATTTTCAATTTTGAATTTTGAATTGAAAGTATCATCTCCGCCATCTCAAAATCCTCGGGATAGTCGATATCGAGCCCCTCGATATGGTCTACAACGGCGATGTAGGGGGTGTCGCCTATGCGGCGTCCACGCTCACACCACAACTCGCGCGAGAAGATAAAGAATGCGCTGGTCTCGACATATACCGGCTCGATAGTCTGTGTGCGGGGGATGTTGTCGAGCGAGTAGTTGAGCGGCTTACCCTCAAACCACGCGAAGGTCTGAACCCTCTCGGCACTGAACGATGAGTCTGCTTCGCCGGCGTGTACCTTGCGCAGAGCCTGCTCGATGGTGTCGCGGCGAATGAAGGGTGAGGTGGCGTGTGCAAGCATATACCAATCGGCCTCGACCTCGCGGGTGAAGGCATCGTAGATATCCTTGCCGAGGGTGGTGTCGCTGTCGAGCGAGGGGTTGCGGCGTAGGAACTTAACCCCTTCGGGCAGAATCTCGCGCACAGACTCGTCACTACAATATACATACACCTGGTCAATACCCTCGACCCGAGTGAGGGTCTCCAAAATGTGATACATCAGCGGCTTGTCGCCCAGCAGACGCATATTCTTGCCTGCCACACGTTGAGAGTTGAGTCTGATGGGTACGAATGCTACGGTTTTCATATCTTTCTTGATGTTTTATTCTTTGGTTTAGGTTCGCCTCGGCTCGGATTACTGTACCAAAAGGTTACATCCGCGAATCTCGCTGCGGTCGATACGCCCCTCGATACTGAAGGAGCCATCGGCAAAGGTGCGGCCTACATCCTGCGTCTCGATAAATGCGCAGGAGTGGATATTCATCAGGTCTATAATGTTTACACCTCCGCGCGAGCCATTTGCCAAGAGAGAGAAGGGATCGTTGATGTCGCGCACCATAATCTTCATCCACTGCGGGGCGCGGAAGATGCCCTCCCCCGAGGAGTAGGCCTGCGATGTCAGCTCGGCCATACCATACTCGGAGTGGATATGCTCCACTCCAAACCCCTCACAGAGTATGCGGTGTAGCTCTGCCTTGGGGATCTCCTCGCGGTAGCCCTTCATTCCCCCCGTCTCCATAACGATAGTATTGTGTAGTCGTGGGGCATACCTCTCAGCCAAATCCCATAGAGCGTAGCTCACACCCAGTAGGATTTTGGGTTTGGGGTCAGCCTCCATATCGGCAATGAGCTGTTCGTAGTTGTCCAGGTAGAAACCTCCCGAGTTGCCGGCGGCAATAAGTCTGTCGGCCATATAGACCAACGATGAGCCCTTGCGTTGCAGGTAAGATGGTAACAACGCATAGATACCATACCCGGCCGGCTCGCCATAAAACTTACGGAAAGCTTCGGTGAATGCCTGCTCGTAGGTGGCTATGTGGGCCATTGGGTGTCGCGAGGGGGTCTGTCCTGTGGTACTGCTCGAGGTGAAGACCATCTCGGGCTCCGCATCGCCACAATAGATATTGTGTGACTTGAAGAGCTCTATGGGCAGGCAGGGTATCTGCTCCACCCTCTCCACCTGTGCCGGCTCTACGCCGAGTAGCTCGATATAGCGGCGGTAGGGTTCACACTGCTCCGCCTGAAAGCGAAACAGCGAGAGTGCTGCCTGCGAAAACTCCGAGGCGGAAGAGAGAGTGACTATTTTATCGGCACTTACCATATCACAAAGGTAAGAAATAAACGCAAAAATCCCTCAATAAGAGTTAAAATGAGGATAAAATTGTGAGATTTGAAATATATTTAGTATGTTTGTAGTAACATACTATACTGGAAAGTGTAAGTTTATTCTCGAATTACGAACGTAGGAAATTCGAATGAGAAGAGAATGGCGAACATTTTGCTACGTCATATCCACCAGGATATCGGCGTGGGCTGTCGCTTATTTGATTCTCATAGGTATCCTACGACCTGTAATTCTATAATAAGTTTTCAGCACCACG
>JBGUTM010000245.1:0-6771 GCA_045133075.1 Alistipes sp.
TTGACAGTCTCCAGCACACCTCGAGCGAAGAAGACCATACGCTCATCATTATCCTCAAACTCATTGCCCTCGGCATCGGCCAACACCGCCTTGCGAGCGAAGTAGTCGTCATTGTCAATGAAGTATATCTGAATACGGGCCGAAGGGATTGATGCCACCTTGATGATTAGCTGGTGATCGTTATCATCAATAATAAGGTTCATTCCCGACAGACGGATAACCTCGTGCAGCTGATTGCGGCGTTCGTTGATACAGCCATAACGCGGCATAAAGGTACGCACCTCGTTACCACGCTCCTGCATAGCCTGCGAGAGGGTGCGACAGAGGGCCGACTCCTCGGTTTCGGACAGGTAAGGCATTATCTCCTGACATACATACAGTATCTTGTTGTTCGCCATAGGTTTTATTATTTAGATAGCAAAGATAGTGTTTTTTTTCGAGATTTTTACGTTCGTACTCCAAAAAGCCCTTTTAGAGTATCAGCATTGCATCTCCGTAGGTTCCGAAGCGATAGCCCTCCTCCTTGGCAACTTTGTAGGCATTCATCACCATATCGTAGCCGCCGAATGCAGCAACCATCATCAGCTGGGTCGAATAGGGCAATTGGAAGTTGGTAACCATCGCATCAGCCACCGTAAAGTCGTAGGGATGGAAGATAAACTTGTTGGTCCAGCCCTCCATCGGGTTAATCATACCGCGGGTCGAAACGGCCGTCTCGAGTGTACGCATAACGGTAGTACCAATCGAAACCACCTTGCTACCACGCTCCTTGGCGGCGTTCACGGTGTTGGCAGCCTCCTCCGTAACGAAGAACTGCTCGGAGTCCATCTTGTGCTTCGAGAGATCCTCGACATCGACCGTGCGGAAGTTACCCAGACCAACGTGTAGGGTCACAAACGCTTTATCGACACCCTTAATCTCCATACGCTTAAGCAGATGCTTCGAGAAGTGAAGACCTGCAGTCGGAGCGGCAACAGCACCCTCCTTGGCGGCGTAGATGGTCTGGTAACGCTCGGCATCCTCCTCCTCAACCTTCTCGCGCACCCAACGCGGCAGCGGGGTCTCGCCCATACGATAGAGGGTCTCCTTGAACTCCTCATACGAACCATCAAAGAGGAATCGCAGGGTACGGCCGCGCGAGGTGGTGTTGTCAATAACCTCGGCACCGAGAATATCATCCTCACCGAAGTAGAGTTTGTTACCGATACGGATTTTGCGAGCAGGGTCTACCAGAACATCCCACAGACGCAATTCGCGATTGAGCTCACGCAGAAGGAAAATCTCAATCTCAGCACCAGTCTTCTCCTTATTTCCGTAAAGGCGAGCGGGGAATACCTTGGTGTCGTTGAAGACGAAAAGGTCTTTTTCGTCAAAATAGTCCAAAATCTCTTTGAAGAGGCGGTGTTCGATGGTTCCATCCTTACGATTGAGAACCATCAGGCGTGACTCGTCACGGTTGTCGGCAGGATATTTCGCCAACATCTCGGGCGAAAACTCATATCCGTACTGCGATAATTTCATCTTTTTTCGGTGTTATAAACTTATGTTATCGTCTTTATTCGATTGCGCCAAAACAAAACGACAATCAAAAACTATACGATAAATCATTGATTTTGTTTCACTCTGCCTCGAGATTTTTCAAAAAATCCTCCAGCTGCCAAGCGTTTTCGACTGTAAATCCGCCACTGCGGGTACGGCGCAATGCAGTGAGGTATGCTCCACTATCGACCGCCTCACCAATCTCGCCAGCCAGCGAACGGATATAGGTACCCTTGCTACAACGCACACGAATCGAGATATTGGGCAACTCATAGCGGGTCAGCTCCATCTCGTAGATATTGATAAGGGCCTTGCGCAGCTCGACCTCCTCGCCGGCGCGGGCAAACTCGTATGCACGAACACCCTCAACCTTCTTCGCCGAGTAGAGAGGCGGAGCCTGCAATCTCTCACCCGAGAGCGAGCGCAATGCCTCCTCGACCGCTTCGCGAGTGATATGCTCCGTGGGGTATCTCTTATCGACCGGGTGCTCCATATCGAAGCTCGGCGTGGTAGCCCCCAACTCCAGGTCGGCCGTATACTCCTTCTCTTCGGACTGCAGCTGCTCAACCATCTTGGTTGCCTTGCCGATGCAGACAATCAGGATGCCCGTAGCCAGCGGATCGAGTGTGCCGGCGTGGCCCACCTTGATTTTGCGATACCCCTTGCGGCGCAGGGCGAATTTTATCTTGCGAACGACATCCGCCGAGGTCCACTCGTAGGGTTTGTCGATAACGGCAATGTAGCCCTCCTCGAAATTGTGGTCGGCGAGCGAAATGTTTTCAGACATAATTTGTTAGATAAGATTGTAAACAATCGAGATGAGGCCTGCCAAAGCGCAATAAACGGCAAACCAAATCAGCTTTCCGCGCTTGACGATGCCGATCATAAACTTGCAGGCAAGACAGCCGACAACGAAAGCCGACACAAAGCCAGCCAACATCGGTGCAAAGCCTATCGAGCCGAATACGACCTCGCCCTTGACGATATTGAGGAACAACTCACCCAAAATCGGTGCTAGCACCATCAGGAACGAGAAGTTGGCCACCGCCTCCTTCTTATTGCCGAGCAGCAAACCCGTGGCGATGGTCGAGCCCGAGCGCGAGAGTCCGGGCATCGCGGCCACGGCCTGCGCCACACCGATAATGAAGGCATCACGATAGGATATCTGCTCCTTCTCACGAGGGCGAGCATAGTAGGCAAAAGCGAGCAGAGCTGCCGTGAACAGCAACATTGCACCCACGATAGCCAGAATATGAGGCGAAGCAAGCATTGCATTGATATAATCCTTGAATGCAAAACCCACTATTCCGATGGGAATCATCGAGACAATGAGCTTGAGAATGTATGCCTGCTCATCATTAAATTTCTTTGAAAAGATGCCACACAGCAGACGCTTGACCTCGCTCCATAGCACCACAATAGTACTGAGTACGGTGGCGGCGTGCAACGTCACATCGAAGAGCAGATTCTCCTCGACCTCTACTCCGAGCAGAGCCTTTGCAATTTGCAGGTGTCCGCTGCTTGACACGGGTAGAAACTCGGTCAGACCCTGAACAATGCCCAAAACTATAGCCTCGATAATCTCCATATCACCTCTCTAATTTTGCATTTTGCGCCGCAAAGATAGTGATTTTTTCGAGAGCCACCACTCTCCACAACCCTATATTTCGCTCTTTTGGTCAGATTCTCTCCGCCTTGCGGGCCGCATTGGGGTTATTTATCAATCTGAAGTTCAATCTTGGGATGCTGGTAGTCGATGTGCCACATATTATCGACCTCGAAAACAGGAGCCAGATACTCGCCACTGGCCTTATCCTTGCCGACATTTATCAGCGCCGATTTGAACGGCTCGATAAGATAAGTACGATGTCCCAATCGCAGGGTCATTGCAATCGAGCAGTTGTTAGTGATACGGAACATACGCTCCTCCTCGGTAGTTCTTACCAAGCTACAATCCAATGCCGCATTCAAAAACTCACTAAGCCACATCTGCTCTCCAATCAGCACTCCACACGAATAGGCGATGGTGCGATGAGCCAAAATAGCCTCCTTTATCGACTCCTCTGTCAGCTCATTTGCCAAAACAAAGGTCATCGTGCGGAAACGGTCAACAGCACCGTAGCGATACTCCGTCAAAGAGTGTTCGTCAGTATTAGCAAACATCGTAAGCCCCTCATCGATACAGCGGCGCACAATCTGCGGATAGAATCCTGTGCCATTAACCACCTCTACGCCATCGACCAGACCCTCGCCATAGACCTGCTGATGAAACTCGGTCTTATCGCTGGTATTACGTCTCCACGAAGGATGGTTGTGGACAACGATACCACCTTGAGCCTTTGCCTTGCGGAGCGCCTCTGCTGGGTCCTCATCAAATGCCGCATCAATATCCGAGAGGAAGAGCATATTTAAGTGACCCACAGTCTCGGCATTGCGGGTAAGCTCACCACCCTTTACAAGCAACATCGGGAAACCCGACTTCTTTAACTGCTCCTCGGCCTCAGCGTGAATCTTGTTGTGACTAACCTGCGCCATCCTGTAATTGATAACCGTAGAATCCTTCATCGAGATATTCTTAAGCACATTTCTCACACCCAAATGGTGCTCCAAATGGTCGGTTATCGCCACGACATCCAAGCCATCCAACCACGCCTCGATTACGCGTGCAGCAGGGCTCAGTCTGCCATCTGAATATGTGGTATGGACGTGAAAATCACCCTTGTAGCAGGTATAACCCTTAACCTGCGGCAAGATAATCTCCGTACGATTAGCTTTTTTCTGTCGGGCCAATGTGGTTACGTGCGGAATAGGCTTTTGTGCAAATGCCGTCAAGAGGCAGAGTACCGCAGTGGCAAGTGTCAAAATCAATCTCTTCATAAGGTGGTAGTTTTGCAGTAAATCTTACTCAGTGTTCTAAATGCAAAAATAATAAAAAATCCATTTCCATTAGGCTAACGAGGATAAAATTACACAATCCACGCCCCACTCCGAACCATTCTGATAAAAAAGTCCACTTTTTATCTCATTTTTTCACACTTTTTCTTGGGAAGGGGAATATTTTACTTAACTTTGCAATGGCAAGGACCGAAAATTTACTAAAACCTATAAAACTCATAGTATGGATAGATTAGAATTTTTGAAGAGATTGGGTATACTCACGGTAGGCGCATCACTCGTGGGTGTTGATGCCAAGGCAATGATGTCGGAGGGTGACACCACCGAGGATGCAATCCCCGAAATCGCAGCATCGGAGAGAATCGGCACAACTGTAGAGCCCCTCGACGCCAAACTCGACAAACCTATTACCGTTATGGTTATCGGTGCCGGTAACCGCGGTTACACCTACGCTCGCTATGCCGAGAAGTTCCCTAAGTCGATGAAGGTTGTCGGTGTTGCTGACCTCAACCCCTATCGCCGCGAGAGATTGCAGAAGGCCCACAACATCCCCGTAGAGAACATCTTCAAAGACTTCAATGAGGCTCTCTCGAAGCCCAAGTTGGCCGATGCAGTAGTTATCGCTACTCCCGACAACCTCCACTATGAGCCCTGTATGAAGGCTCTTGAGCTTGGTTATGACGTTCTGCTCGAGAAACCCGTTGCCCCGACCGAGAAGGAGTGCCGCAACATCCTCAAGCAGGCTCGCAAGTACAACCGCATCGTTGCCGTTTGCCACGTTTTGCGTTATGCTCCCTACTTCCGCGCTCTGAAGGAGGTAGTTGATTCTGGCGCAATCGGTGATTTGGTAAGCATTCAGCACATGGAGCCTATCGAGTATGGCCATATGGCTCACTCGTATGTTCGTGGTAACTGGCCTTTGGCCGATAAGACCACCCCGATCATCTTGGCGAAATCGTGCCACGACCTCGACATTATGCGTTGGATTGTGAACAAGCCTTGCGAGACCATCGCAGCAGAGGGTTCACTCTATCTGTTCCGCCGCGAGAATATGCCCGAGGGTGCAACCGAGCGTTGTATCGACAATGTGGACGGCAAGGATTGCCCGCACGAGAAGGAGTGTCCCTACTCGGCAAAGCACGTCTACCTCGAGAAGAAGAAGCACCTCTATGTATTCGATGTTCCCCGCAACGATCCGAAGCTCATCCGCGAGAAGCTCAAGATCACAAACTATGGCCGTTGCGTATTCCAGTGCAACAACGACCAGTGTGACCACTACGTTTCGATTATGCGCTTCCAGGATGGCGTCACCGCAAGCTTCACAATGGATGCCTTCACTCCGTGGGGTGGCCGCCGCACCCGTATTATGGGTACCAAGGGTTACATCGAGGGTGATATGAAGAACTTCAAGTACTACGATTTCCGCACCGGCCACACCAGCATTTGGGATCAGAAGGTGAGCGAGATTGCAGACTATAAGGGGTCGGGCCACGGTGGTGGTGACCACGCACTTGTTCGCGACTTCCTCCGCGCTGTTTCGGCACAGGATGAGAATCTGCTTTCGAGCACCATCGAGGTATCAATCGAGAGCCACGTTATGGGCTTTATGGCCGAGAAGAGCCGTAAGTCGATGAAGAAGGTTAAGGTTGAGTAATCTATACCTCTACTTATATCGCGAGTCGTTCGGTGAATCGGACGACTCGTTTTTTTTGCGCCTCAGCCCAATCGGACAGCTCCCTTAAACGCCCTAAACTCGGCCAACGACTTTTCTTTAAAGAGTGCCACGATATTCCATTGAGTGCAAAAAACAAGGGTGTGTCCAATAAGTTTTGAACACACCCTTTTTGTTAGAAGTTGGAGGACAAACTACTCCTTCATTGCGTGGCGGTAGCCCTCGATCTTATCCCACTCTCCACGGGTAAAGTCGGGAACGAGTACCGGCATCGAGCCATTCTCTATCGAAGCGGCCGACAGTTCACCGATACACGACCACTCGGCAGCATCGTAGACATCCTGATCGAGCGGCAGACCATTCTGCAAGCAGTATATCAGGCGCGAATCCATAATAAAGTCCATACCGCCGTGTCCGCCCACCTTCTTGGCACGCTCCATAAGCTCAATCTGAATCGGGTGGCGATACTTTTCGAGCAGGGCATCACGCACCTCCTTCGGCACAAACTTATGAGCCGAGAGGTTCTCGTGGTCGGGATTGCCACTCACCGCAGCAGCCTCGGCAAAAAGGAAGCCCTGAACGGGGTATTTATTAGCAAAGCCCTTGGTTCCCGTCACCTGATAGAGGCGGTTATAGGGGCGCGGGGTACATACGTTGTGCTGCAA
>JBGUTM010000246.1:0-7534 GCA_045133075.1 Alistipes sp.
GCGAGCTCGGAACTTTGTCCCGAGCTTCGAATCCTGGTACCTCGACAAAATAGAGAGCAGCAGAGTTTCAAACTCTGCTGTTTTTGTTTGTAGTAAGCTGTCTGTGCAAGCACACAGCCTACATCCAACAAAAACACCTCTAACGAGGTAGCAGCTCTCTATCCATTTGTGGTGGTATTCTTTAATTGCGGTTGCGAGGATAAGAAAATATATTTGCTCGACTGCGTCTGCGCTATAAGTATCCTCGCGAGCTCGGAACTTTGTCCCGAGCTTCGAATCCTGGTACCTCGACAAAATAGAGAGCAGCAGAGTTTCAAACTCTGCTGTTTTTGTTTGTAGTGCCTCGATAATTAAAAATCAGCCACTTACAACGTGTAAGCGGCTGATCTATTTTTGCGTGTACGTACAATTTACATACACTTGTGTATATCTCCTCTACTCGATATAGACTTCCAACAGTTTAGCCGAGCCGGTGAGCGTTATCTCGTTTATCTCTGCGGGTAACAAGACTACATCTCCATCCGACAACTTTTCGATATGACCGTCAGCCTCGAGTTCGGCACTGCCACCGATGCACATCAGAATCACAAATGAGTCGAGCGATGCGTAATCCTTGCTAACCTCGCCTTCGATGGGCAAGATATTGGTAGTAAAGTATTTACACTTTGCAATCTTAACTGACTTGTTGCTCTTAGGCTCATAGTTGCAGATGCTCTCCTTAACGCCCAGCGTGAAGTCTATGGCATCCACCGCAAGAGCCGTGTGCAACTCGCGCGGATGACCATTGGCATCTACCCTATCCCAATCGTAAATGCGGTAGGTGACATCCGAAGTCTGTTGAATCTCAACGACCTGCACTCCCTTGCCGAGAGCGTGTACCATACCTGCCGGAATAAAGAAGGCATCACCGGCCTTGACCTCCACACGATTCAGTAGCTCGGTCAGTCGGCCACTTGATACGGCATCGAGATACTCCTCGCGGGTGAGATTTTCGCGGTTGAAACCGATGTAGATTGCGGCACCCTCCTCGCACGAGGTTATGTACCACATCTCTGTCTTGCCCAGAGAGTCGTGTCGCTCAGCTGCCAATGCATCATCAGGGTGCACCTGCACCGAGAGTACATCATTACAATCGAGGGTCTTAATCAACAACGGGAACTCCAAGCCACACTGCTCGAAAACCTTTTCGCCTACAAGGTCGCCCATATATACCTCGATAAGCTCCTCCAGGTCGTTGCCCTTGAGCATACCCGAGGCGACCTTTGAGATGTCGCCCTGAACGCACGAGAGATCCCAACTCTCGCCATACTTTTTTGTGCGGTCGATACGGCCTGCCGCCTTGCCTTTCTTGTCGATAAGTGCCGAGCCTCCCCAGATGCGCTCCTTGAGTAACGGCTTAAATTTTAGTGGATATAACATATTGTTTTATAGGTATTTCAAATTGTCTACTTAAAAGAGAGATTCAACTTTTGTAATCACATCATCAACCTCGGGAGTGAGCGGGAAGACGAAACTCGGCTCAAGGTGGAAGACATCCTTGTCGAGCTTGAAGAGTTGTTCGCCGGCACCTGTAATGTTGAGCATCACAATCTTCTCGCGGTCAATCTTGCCGCTCTCGACCGCCTTGATAAGCGATGCCGTGGTGATACCTGCCGCGGGGTGAATATCGACACCCTCGGTCTCGAGGAATAGTTGCGCAGCTCGGCGGCCCTGCTGATTGGTGGCCACCAAGACCTCTCCATTGGTAGCCTTCAGCGCATCGTACAAGCCGCCGACAATGCCGTATGGCGGTCTGCGGTTGGACAATACCTTGGCGTCAATGATATCGACATCGCGGTAAGCCTTCTTCTCATCGTAGGGCAACATCACCTGCGAATTGACCCTCCACGCATCGAATATAGGTACGAAAGGTGCATTTTGTGACACCATAAGTTTGGTTACGGTATTACCGAAACGGCCATCTTCGATAAGGCGCATATTGGCCTCCCAGGCCGCAATGGCACCCGTGCCACTGCCTACAGCCTGAAAGTAGTAGTCGGGAATTGCCCCGATGGTTGTCGCTGCCGATAGGAATGCGGTGCCCATACCATCTCGGCGAGCCACATTCTTGGCACCGCCTTCGGCGTAGAACTTATGCGACTTGAGAGCTATGTTGCTCAGGTGGATGGCATCGAAGTAGTCACCACCCTTCTCGCAGGCAATCAGCTTTACGCATGGGTTAAGCGGGGCGTCAAACCACAAGGCATCGAGGTTGTCGGCCGGAACGGATAGCAACAGTTTGATGTTGTTGTCGGAGCAGACCTTTGCGAAGGCTCGGGCTGTATTTCCTGCCGAAGCTACAACCAGAACTTTGTCGTTATCCTCATCAATGCGGGCACAGACGCTATAAGCCTCGGTCTCCTTAAATGAGCAGGTGCTCATCTCGGCACCACGCGCAGGATAGTAGCCGTTCAGAGTGATGTATAAGTTTTTGAGTCCGAGGTATTTTGCCAGGCCTTCGCTCTTGTAGGTCACAGGGGCAGATGAGCCACGCAACATACGCTTTATGGGCAACCAATCAGCAAATTTATATAGACCGTAGTTGCACTCCTTAACCTCGATTTGTTTCTTGTCGTAGATGGTTCTTACCAGCGAGGGCTTTTTGCACTCCCTATCATCGAGAGTCCAACCCGAATCTTCGAATTCGCGGCCCGTAGCCACGCAGAGCAACTTATATTTTGTTGGAGCAAATTCGTTCATAGCTTTGGCTTTTAGGTCGTTTTTTGATGGTTAGGACATTCGTGACTTGTAGTCCTCGTATCCGAACTCCTTGACGATGCGCACCTGTCCATCGGTCGATGCTATTGCAATCGAGGGGTGGCTCACGCCGTTGAACATCGTGGTCTTGACCATTGTGTAGTGAATCATATCCTCGAAGATGATGCGCTCGCCCACCTGTAACTCGTGGTCGAAGGCCCAATCACCATAAAAATCGCCGGCAAGGCAGCTGTTGCCACCCATACGCCACGCCTTCTCACCCTGCTCGGGGTCGTGTGCGCCGATGATGGCAGGCTTGTAGGGCATCTCCAGGCAATCGGGCATATGACAGGCGAATGAGACGTTGAGCATTGCGGTATTAACACCTCCATTGCGCACTATATCCTCCACTGTGGCAACCAGGTAGCCTGTGCGCCAGGTGAAGGCACTGCCCGGCTCGAGGATTATGCGCAGGTGGGGATGGCGAGCCTTGAAGTCGCGAATCACAGCAATCAACTCATCACAATCATACTCGGCGTGGGTCATCAGGTGACCGCCACCGCAGTTGAGCCACTTAACCTTGTCGAGCAGGTCGCCAAAGTGCTCTTCTACAGCCTCAAAGGCTTTGCGCAGATGTTCGGGACGTGATTCGCACAGAACGTGGAAGTGCAGACCCTCGATGCCCTCGGGCAGCTCGCCAAGCTCCTCGCGCGTAACACCCAGACGCGACCCCTCGACACAAGGGTTGTAGAGGTCTGTCTCGACCGGCGAGTAGCGCGGATTGATGCGCAGACCGCACGAGATGCCACGCAACAGAGCACGTGCGCCAAATCGCTCGAATTGACCCAGTGAGTTGAAAGTTATGTGGCTCGAGTAGTTCATCAACTCCTCGATTTCGCGCTCGGTATATACCGGTGCGTAGGTGTGTGCCTGCTCTCCGTACTCCTCATAAACAAGACGAGCCTCGGCAAGCGAACTTGCAGTTGCTCCGTCAGAGTGTTTGGCCAATGTGGGGAATATACTCCACATTGCACACGCTTTGAGCGCAACGATAATCTCAGCCCCGCTTTCCGCTCTGACGCGGTCGATAGTGGCGAGATTCTGCATCAACAACTCCTCGTCCAGCACGTAGCAGGGAGAAGGTACCTTCGAAAAGTCAATCATAGAACAAAAAGTGTTTGCACATATTGGTTTAACTCTGCAAAGATAATACTTTTTGCCGAACGAGCTACGCCCTACTCATTTTTTAGGTGTTTACACCTAAATAACACACAAATAAACAACTCCGCCCAGTTCTGGGCGGAGTTGTTTACGTATGACCATAGCGGTCTATTTAATCTTATCGACCTCGAGGTCTACATCGAACAGTTCTACCCACGGCAGACCCTGCTCGCCCAGCTCGGCCAAGAAGGGATCTGGATCGAACTCCTCTACGTTGAAGACACCTGCACCGCGCCACAATCCCTTGGCCCACATCGAAGCACCGAGAGCTGCGGGAACACCTGTGGTGAAGCTCACAGCCTGCGTACCGGTCTTCTTGAAGGCTACCTCGTGGTCACAGTTGTTGTAGATGTAGTAGGTGCGCTCCTTGCCATCCTTCACACCCTTGATACGGCAACCAATAGAGGTCTGACCGTGGTAGTTCTCGCCCAGCGACTTCGGATCGGGCAGAACGGCCTTCAGGAACTGGATGGGGACAATCTCAACACCGTTATAGATAATCGGGTCGATACGTGCCATACCGATATTCTGAATCACGCGCAGGTGAGTGAGGTACTCCTGGCCGAAGGTCATCCAGAAACGTGCACGTTTGATGCTCGGATAGTTCTTGACGAGCGACTCGAGCTCCTCGTGATAGATTACATACGACTCACGAGCACCAATCTCGGGATAGTTCAGCGGCGCGTGAATCTGATGAGGCTCGGTAACTACCCACTCGCCATTCTCGAAATAGCGGCCCTTCTGCGTCACCTCGCGGATGTTGATTTCGGGGTTGAAGTTGGTGGCGAATGCCATACCGTGATTTCCTGCGTTGCAGTCCACGATGTCCAGGTAGTGAATCTCGTCAAAGTGGTGCTTTGCGGCGTATGCGGTGAAGATGGCGGTAACGCCCGGGTCGAAACCGCAGCCGAGGATGGCTGTCAGGCCCTTCTCCTTGAAGCGGTCCTGATACGCCCACTGCCACGAATACTCGAAGTGTGCCTCATCTTTAGGCTCGTAGTTGGCCGTGTCGAGGTAGTTGCAACCACACTCGAGACAGGCATCCATAATGGTCAAATCCTGATAGGGCAACGCCACGTTGATAACGATATCGGGCTTGAACTCGTTGAAGAGAGCTACCAACTCCTCGACAGAGTCTGCATCGACCTGTGCGGTCTTTACTCGATTACCACCAATGGCTGCGGCCACAGCGTCACATTTTGATTTGGTACGGCTGGCGAGCATCACATCCGTAAATACGGGGTTGGCTGCCACCTTCTGGGTCACGACGGTACCTACACCGCCTGCTCCGATAATCAGGGCTCTACACATAATTGATAATTGAAAATTGATAGTTGATAATTAAATGTATTTTGCTTAATTGTGAATTATTAAAGTATTGATCTATTGGTCTTTTTCGACATCTCGACCTTGGCATTGTTCAGTATGGTGATGCGTTGGGTGATTTCGCACTGCATCTCCTCGGACAACCCGGGCTCCTTGAGCTGGTTGTCGAGCTCGGCGATGATACACTCGATAATCTTTGATTTATAGAGCATTATCGCCTTGGGTACGCCTGCTGCCAAAATCTCCTCATCGCTCTCGATGTGGACATCCTTCTTGTTCCATATCTCGCTGGGGATGTAGTTGTCATCCGACATCAGCAGATCTACCGCCACGTTACACACCTCGGGGTCGTGGTGTCCCGTGAAGTGGGAAACCGGAATCTCGACACCCTCACCGGCCTCTCTCCAGAGCTTGCGGAAGAGATTGAGAATCTCGTTGTAGGCTCTGTTTCGGAATTGGATATTATCCATATCCAGGTCACGCAGAATCTCTGCAGCGACATTCATCTTTATATATTGCTTGCCCTCCTTGAACTCGAAGTGGCGATGGCCGAATTTGAGTAGATATTTGAGCAACTCTTTCTCGAGAGAGTCCATACTACTACCCGCCTCAATAAGACCACCCGAAGATGTCGTTTGGGAGAGATCGGGTTGTGTCTGTGTCTGTGCCTGGTCTGCACGGCGTTGAGCCTGCTGGCGGCGTACAAAATCCTCAGCCTCGGCATCGCCCGATGCCCGCATACGCTTGCGAGCCACCTCGCCCACCAGAATACTCTCGTCAATGTTCATAATGCGGGCACAGTCGGCAATGTAGACCGTGCGCTGGATATTGTCGGGAATCTTTGCGATGGAGTTTACCATATCGGTAATCACCGCCGAGCGCTTGATCGGGTCGCCACCGGCATCCTTGAGAAGCAACTTGGCTTTGAATGACAAAAAGTCCTCCTCGTTGGTATGGATATACTCCTGAAGTTCGGTTGCTGTATGCTTGCGGGCGAACGAGTCGGGGTCTTCGGGCTCGGGGAGCAACACCACGCGCACGTTCATACCCTCGGCCAGAATCATATCAATACCGCGCAGCGATGCGTGAATACCGGCCGAATCTCCATCATATATGACGGTGATGTTGCGCGTGAAACGGTTCAAAAGACGAATCTGCTCGGTGGTGAGTGATGTGCCTGACGAGGCGACAACATTCTCTACTCCGGCCTGGTGCATTGATATTACATCGGTGTAACCTTCGACCATAATGGCGAAGTCCTGCTGTTGAATTGCCTTCTTTGCAAAGTAGAGTCCGTAGAGTTCGTTCTTTTTGCTGTAAATCTCACTCTCGGGAGAGTTCTGATACTTGGCAACCTTCTTGTCGGTACGCAGGGTACGACCTCCGAAGGCTATGATACGTCCCGAGATGTTGTGTACGGGGAACATCACGCGGTCGTAGAAGCGGTCTCGGAGCGAGCCGTCACTTTCGCGCTTAATCGACAAGCCTGTGGCGGTCAGGAACTCCTCGCGGTAGCCCGCCGAGAGGGCATCCTTTGACATCTGGTCGCCTCGTGAGGGACAGAAACCGAGTGCGAACTTTTTGATTGTTGCATCCGAGAAGCCGCGCTGCTGGCGGAAGTAGGTCATACCGACACTCATACCCTCGGCCTGGTGGTGGAGGTAGTTGGTGAAGTAGTCGGCGGCCCAACTATTCAGGGCGAACATACTCTCGCGGTTGTCGTTTCGCTGCTGCTCCTCGGGGGTCATCTCCTTCTCCTCGACCTCGATGCCATACTTTTTTGCAACGATCTTCAGGGCCTCGGGATAGGTGATATTTTCGTGCTCCATAACGAACGAAACCGCATTGCCACCCTTGCCGCAACCAAAGCATTTGAAGACTCCCTTTGCCGGCGAAACGACAAACGAAGGGGTCTTTTCGTTGTGGAAAGGACAGCACGCCTGATAGTTTACACCCTTGCGTTTGAGGGTGACATAGTCGCTGATTACATCGACAATATCGGCAGCAGCGTATATTCGATCTATGGTGGCTTTATCAATCATAAGCGCAAAAATAGTAAATTCTGTTGTAATTCCCTGCAAATACCGAGAATTTATCGCACCTTGATAGAAAATAAGGGTGCGAATTTTGATTTTAGGGCGTAGTATTGTAACTTTGCAGATTATGGATTTCAAACTTATATCGGATTACAAGCCCACGGGAGATCAGCCCGAAGCGATTGCTCAACTGCTCGACCTGATACGTGGTGGTG
>JBGUTM010000247.1:0-2864 GCA_045133075.1 Alistipes sp.
CTTATATCGCACCGCTACAACCGCATACCCTTGCTCAATTCCTTGCCTGGGGGAGTTCTGCAGGAGCTGGTCGTATAAGACTTACCCGGCGACAAAAGTAGAACATTTTTCTTATCTTTGCAAAAATTATTGAAAAATGAGCAAAAATTTTCTGCATAGGGCATTTGGCACGGGACTACTCATTGTGGGCGTATGTGCTTTGGCTCTGATAGTTGGATACAATTCGTTCTACGGAAACGCTGTCAAAGTCGAGGCCTCGATTTTTATCGACAACGACACCTCATATGCCTCGCTCTGCCAGCAGGTTGATGAGGTCATAGGCGATCACGGACTAAAACGTGCAGCCTTTGGATTTTATGCCTCACACATCAACCTTGAAGAGCGTTTCAAGGCCGGTCACTACCGCCTAAGCGAGGGGATGAGCGTCATCCGCATTGCCCGTATACTTGCACTGGGCGAGCAGACCCCCGTAAAGCTCGTTGTCGGTGGCGCACGCACCATTCCGCAGCTCGCCTCGAAGCTCTCGCGTCAGATTGCGGCCGACTCGGCCGAGATTGTCGCCACGCTATACGACAAGAGGATTCGTGCTTCGCACGGCTATGTTCGCGACAGCATTATGGCTATATTTATCCCCAACACCTATGAGGTCTACTGGACAATATCCCCAGAGCAACTGCTGCAACGTATGCACCGTGAGTATGACGCCTTTTGGGGAGAGTCGCGCGAGGCTAAACGCAAGGCTTTGAAGATGTCGCGCTATGAGGTGCTGACCCTTGCCTCGATAATCTACGAAGAGACTAAAGCAATAGATGAGATGCCGCGCGTAGCAGGCGTATATATCAACCGTTTACGCAAGGGCATACCATTACAGGCCGACCCTACGGTAAAGTATGCATTACAGGACTTCGGGCTCAAGCGTATACTGTACAAGCATCTTAAATTCAAGTCGCCTCACAACACCTACATCAATCGTGGTCTGCCCCCCTCGCCAATCTGCGTACCGAGCATCGCGGCCATTGACGCAGTGCTGAACTACGAGAAGCACTCCTACATCTATTTCTGCGCTCGGCCCGAGCTTGACGGCAGACACAACTTTGCCCGCACATTGAGTGAACACAACGCCAATGCACGTGCCTACTCGAAGGCAATCGACAAGCTAAAGATTAAATAGGATATCTCTAAAATCCACAAATACCTCCCTTTTTTGGGGAGGCGTTTCGTTTTCTAAGAGTGGTATAAACGGATAATTTCTACTCCAACAACTTATAATCACAAATGGCGAATACCTCGGTAGAGTTTTCGCCCAGGCCTCCGCTCTGGCTATTAAGTGCGGTCTGCACCTTCACAAAGTCGATGTGGGGGAGATTGGCAGGCTTACCTGCGGCCGTAACAGCATCACTCAACCTGAAGCGATTGAACTCCAACCCCTTAGCCACGCCCATACCGCGCCACAGGTCGGTATTGTTTTCATTATCGACATACCCCCACGCAAAGCCCTCCTGAATCCATATCGAGCCGTTAAAGTGTGTTCGCGGGGCGAGGCGTGTACCTCGCAAAGTGTAGCTCTCGGCCTCGATCCAGGCGGGGTAGTACGAGTCGTGCGCGTGGGCTGCCAGGTGCATTATCTCGCCACTCTCGCCGAGCGAATCCTCCCAACGGATAGGTTGTTTTGGAGCGGTGGGCTTATGGTAAGTCACAGAGTAGTTGCGTATTGTACCATCGCTATTGTTCTCCGAGCCCACAAGCTCATACCACTCTTCGTCTGGCTCACCGTTACCATTCTCATCCTGCATAACCCACACAATACCAGGCTCGGAGCTCCCCTCGAAGGGGTTGCCCGCAATGGCAAGGTCGTATTCACCACTATTTGTAATCGCGTGATCAAATCCCACAACCAGATATCCGCCAAACCCACCCAACGACACAAATTGACGCTTCTCGAGCCTTGCTTTTGCATAAGCACACGCAGCCTGCGCACTAAGTTCCGAGCCGTCAAAACCTGCAGTCGCTACATTGTTGACAAACTGCCCGGGAGCGGGAGTGTATTCGAATACTTCGGTTGCGAATGGCGAGCCCACATCATCACCCTCGAACTCCTCGTCTATATTGCACGAAACGAGCGCAGCGGTGCAGAGAAATATCGCTATATTATTAAAAATTCTCACGACCAACTACTCCTTTTCGAATTTAAGGTCATCCATACACAGACCAAAGGGGCACCACATCTCAGGTGCAACAACATCAGAGGATGTACGGCTCCAATCGACCGTGAAACATATTTTATCAACTCGCCCTAACTTTCTAAGGCTCACCGCCTTCCAATCGGTAATAACTTTACCGTTTGAGGCGAGCACAATAGGTACCTCGGCAACAACCTCACCTGCAAGATAGCCAACGGCTTTCATCGCAAAGCGCACATTCGGGTCATTCTTCATAGCCTGGAGACAGACGTAAGTCGTATTGGCAACCTTCACGCTCATGGGCTTCACGGCTCTATCGAAAACCACAGTCGGAACATCATACACGCCATATCGAGGTTGATAGGTGGGTGACCACCACGTCACATCGTATGCCACGGCAAACTTATTATCGCCATTCGTTGGCGAGTAGACGCTGTATTGATTATGCACGGTGGCAACTTCGAGGTTGTTATTTGACGAGAGTGCAAAGCCGTATACTGCATCGAACGTACCGCCCCACAACGTACTAAAATCCGAGAAGAACGAGCCGAAATTTGCTCCATTCTCGGAGTAGAGCACATCATCGAAGAGTAGCGACCCGTTGAGTTGGTTTTGGGGGTCAATGCAGGTTGCAGCCTGCGATTTTCCGGCCAGCACATCCTCATAAGTAGTTGGATTGTAACC
>JBGUTM010000248.1:0-3365 GCA_045133075.1 Alistipes sp.
TATTCATAAGGGCTCTCTGCCGTATATCGAGGTTTACCCTTCTCGGGCTCCAGCGTCTTCCAATAGAAAGGAATGGTTGCCGAGTTAAAGAGTTCGCCAAAGGTAGCCTCATAGCGGCGATTCTTCTCTGGCGAGTCGAGCTGTCCGTATAGGAAGATATTGCTACCAAAAATAAAGTCGTGCGAAATCTGCTCGATCTCCACCTCCGTCCCGAGCGCAGCATCCTTAAGTGAGATGACTGCATCCGATTTACGATTACGCTCGATCTCTCGGTCGATGCTCATCTGTACACTATCACCCCAGATCGCGCGATACTTCTCGCTAATTCCTTGCGCAGAGGCTATCGTAGCCACAAACACACCACACACTGTCAAAAATCTTCTCATCGTCAGTAAATTTTAGGTTTATGCATACAAATATATATAAAAAAACCGAGTCCGCAAAATTTGCGAACTCGGACATTTTGAATATGGTTTGCCTCACTACGAACCGAAATTGTCGTAGAGGATATTCTCCGGCGGAACGCCAAGGCTGTCGAGCATATTCACAACAGCGCCAATCATCATCGGAGGTCCACACATCAGGTAGATACAATCCTCGGGAGCCTCATGGTTCTTCAGATAGTTCTCGTAAAGAACATTGTGAACGAAGCCTGCGGTGTATGCTACGCCTGCTGCATCTGCCTCCGGATCGGGACGGTCGAGAGCCAGATTCATCTTGAAGTTGGGGAACTCCTCCTCAATCTGGTGGAACTCATCCATATAGGGAGCCTCCTTCAAGGCGCGGGCACCATACCAGAACGATACGGGACGCTTGGTCTTCTCGGTCTTGAAGAGGTGCATCAGGTGGCTACGCATAGGAGCCATACCTGCACCACCACCGATAAAGATCAACTCCTGAGTATCGGGCAGATTCTCATCGAGGAAGAACTCTCCGTAGGGACCCGAAATAGTCACCTTATCGCCCGGCTTACGCGAGAAGACATACGAAGAGCAGATACCCGGATTAACCTTCATAAAGCCACCATTTACACGATCAAACGGCGGGGTTGCGATACGGATGTTAAGCATAATGATATTACCCTCTGCCGGGTGGTTAGCCATCGAGTATGCACGGAAGGTAGGCTCGGGGTTGGTAGTTACCAAATCCCACATATTGAACTTATCCCAATCGGCACGGAACTTCTCGTCTATATCCATATCCGAGAACTTAATCTGGTCGTACTGCGGAATATCAATCTGAATGTAACCACCACTGCGGAAGTTCAGATTCTCGCCCTCGGGGAGCTTCACAACGAACTCCTTGAGGAAGGTCGAGATATTGCGGTTAGAGATAACCTCACACTCCCACTTCTTCACGCCCAGAACGCTCTCGGGAACGCGAATCTTCATATCCTCCTTAACCTTAACCTGGCAACCCAGACGCCAGTGATCTTTGGCCATCTTACGGTTGATAAAGCCGGTCTCGGTGGGCAGAATCTCACCGCCGCCCTCCATAACCTGGCACTTACACATACCGCACGAACCACCACCACCACACGCCGAAGGCAGGAAGATCTGGTGATTTGCCAGAGTCGAGAGCAGGGTCGAGCCGCTCTCGGTCTCAATTACACGCTCACCCTCGTTGATGTCAATGGTAACATTACCTGACGAGGTGAGTTTTGCCTTTGCAAAGAGAAGCAACGCAACCAACAGCAGCGTCACCACAAGAAAGGCAACTATTGCGACTACAATTGTCATTAAATCCATCTCTTTTCTCTTATTAAAGGTTTACAACTGAATACCCGAGAATATCATAAAGGCGATACCCATCAGGCCGGTGATAATAAATGCGATACCGGGGCCCTTCAACGCTGCCGGAATGTGCGAGTAGGTGATTCGCTCGCGGATAGCTGCCATCATAACGATTGCGATCCACCAACCAATACCCGAACCCAGACCATAAACAACCGACTGGCCGAAGTTGTTGATCTCGCCATTGCCTACCATCTGCTGCATAAAGAGCGAGCCACCCATAATGGCGCAGTTTACGGCGATAAGAGGCAGGAAGATACCCAGCTGGCTGTAGAGCGTGGGCGAGAACTTCTCAACCACCATCTCCACCAACTGCACGAATGCAGCGATAACGGCGATGAAGACGATAAAGGTCAAGAAACTCAAATCTACACCCTCAACCAATGCATTGGGAGCAAGAACATACTCGTTAAGAAGGTAGTTCAAAGGCACAGTCATAGTCTGCACGAAGGTTACGGCCAGACCAAGACCCAGAGCCGTCTTCACACTCTTCGATACGGCGATGTATGAGCACATACCGAAGAAGAAGGCGAAGACCATATTATCGATAAAGATCGAATTGATAAACAAATTCAAAGTTTCCATACACTACCCTCCTATTTTTCCTGTAAATCCTTATTAAACGAACGGTGTGCCCAGATAATGCAACCAACCAGAATCAGTGCCATCGGCGGGAAGAGCATAATACCGCAGTTTGAGTAGAAACCACCCTCTGCGATATACCACGACTCGGGAATCAGTCGGAAACCGAACAGACAACCCGAACCGAGCAACTCGCGGAAGAAGGCGATAATTACCAGAATCATTGCGTAGCCCATACCGTTACCAAGACCATCAAGGAACGAATCCCAGGGCTTGTTACCGAGTGCAAATGCCTCAACACGACCCATCACGATACAGTTGGTGATGATAAGACCCACATAGACCGACAACTGCTTCGACACATCGTAAACGAATGCCTTGAGCACCTGGTCTACCAAGATAACCAATGCAGCGATAACAACCAACTGAACGATGATACGGATACGCGCGGGGACACCGTTACGCAACAGCGACATCACCAGGTTGGAGAACGCCGTAACTACCATTACCGACAAACCCATAACAATAGCAGGTTTGAGTTGCACGGTAACAGCCAATGCCGAACAGATACCCAGGATCTGAACGATGACGGGATTTTGACCGCTGAGCGGTGCCGTCAGATTTTTCAAACTCTTACTGCTCATTGTTCTCGTTGTTTAATTCGTTAGACTCACCCTCCTCGGCTGCCTGCTGTGCTGCACGCACTGCATCGAAATAGGGCTTGTAATAGTTAAGACTTGTGTGAATCATAGCCGTAACACCATCCGAAGTCTTGGTACCACCGGTGATAGCATCCACCTCGTGGGGATTCGACTTGTCGGCTCCGCCCTTCTTCAAGGCAACACCCACAAGTTCGTCACCCTCATAGACGGTTTTACCAACATACTGTGCCTGATGCTTTGCAGTAGTGATCTCAGCACCCAGACCCGGAGTCTCGCCCGCATGGTCAAATACCACACCCTTAACGGTGCTCATATCGGTATCGAGTGC
>JBGUTM010000249.1:0-1733 GCA_045133075.1 Alistipes sp.
CGATACCCGAATTGACGGACAAAGTCCAGGCTGGGGCTGTCGATGAACGCACCGCAGCACCCTTTGCCGCCTTCTCCTATCCCGAGGAGACTCCCGTTCGCACGAAGAGCGGCATTGCTGGATACCTGGTCACATTCGAGGTCAGTGTCTACGACCGCAAGTATGCCTCGATGCAGAATCTCCGCCACCGTGTTATCGCTGCCCTCGAAGGGGTCGAGGTGGGCGACAAGAAGAGCACTTATCGCTCCTCATCGGAGGAGTATTACGCAGACTACGACCTGCATGGGTCGACACTCAATTTTAGACTGATTTAATACAGATAACTATGGCAGAATCTATTGGAACAAAGCAAGTGATCCAGGGCGAGGATATCATCATCCTCCTGGACAGCAAACCTACGCTCCACGCCACCACGCACTCCTTAAAGGTCGATTTGGAACTCAAAGAGCTCCGCACCAAGGATACCGATGGCAAGGAGAAGTACCCTGGCGACATCTCCTGGTCGGCAGATGGCGATGGCCTGGTGGTCATCGATCCCGAGATTGCGGGATCGCACTCGGCAGAGGATGTTCTCGGCCTTGTGTTGAGCAAGAAACTTGTCGAGGTTGTTTTGAAGTCGCCCATTACGGGTCTCACAAAGACCTACACGGGCAACGGCTACATCACCTCCTTCTCGCTCTCGACACCAGCAGGGGATAACTCAACCTACAACTTCTCGATTACGGGAAGCGGATCGCTCACCCCATCCTCTTAAACTGATAGCGTATGGAAGAGTTGATTATCCAAGGGAAACCGCACCCGATTCACTTCGACTTAAAGACACTCAACCGCTTCGCCAAGTCGCAGAACGAGGAGTTCTCCGATGTGCTTACCGCCAAGAATGCTCTGGCCTCGTTCGACTCAATTGTCGATTTGACCTGCATCGCTTTGAACGATGGAGCACAGCGTTCTGGGAGCGACAACCGCTTCTCGGAGGACGATGTGTGGGACATCTTCGAGCAGGAGCCTGACCTCATTTTGGTCGTGAGCGAGAAGTTCGTGGAGAGCATCACACCGCTGGCTGAACGCATCGGCAACCTACCAAAAAACCTCAAACGCCCAACGAAGAAGAGGTCAAAATAACCTACGAGCAGTGGTACTCCATTGCCGTTGGGCAGATGCAGCTTCGCCCTCGTGACTTCGAGCAGATGACCGTAGCGGAGTTTACTTACGCCTGGATAGGCTGGGCAAAACGACTACACGATCTGCAAAAGCAAGCCTGGGAACGGACTCGCTGGGAGAGCTGGGTGCTCACATCCATTCAGCTCGAAAGGAAGGATCGCAAGCCGATGCACGAGATGTTCCCACTGCCTTGGGATAGTGAGCCGCAGGTGGCGAAGCAGGAGGAGCTAACAATTGAACAACGAAGAGAACGAGCCAAGGAGATGTTGCAATGTACAAAATAACACTAAGGCTGTCAGCCGCACTCGTCTGCGGTTGCAGCCCCTTGCAAAAGGTGCAGACCGAAAGCCATAGCACCCTGGCTCTGTCGGATAGCCTTCTGACAAGCCTTATTCGGGAGGAGTTCTCGCGGACGATATCCTCGCTTGAGCAGACGGTGGTGGAGTACTACCCACCGCAGCCAGAGCCGCAAGATAGCCTTCGTAACGCCCCACAAAAGGCGGTGTTATCGGCTACCGAGCCG
The DNA here is from genome assembly GCA_045133075.1 of Alistipes sp. Taxonomy (GTDB): domain Bacteria; phylum Bacteroidota; class Bacteroidia; order Bacteroidales; family Rikenellaceae; genus Alistipes. The sequence continues at coordinate 1,685 of JBGUTM010000249.1, forward strand.
AGTCTGCGGCAGCCCGTCAAGCGTGTGATTCGCACCGAGGTTAACACCT
>JBGUTM010000250.1:0-15657 GCA_045133075.1 Alistipes sp.
ACAAAAGGTCGCTCATTTCATTTTGAACCATTGTCGCAGACAACCAAAGCCTCGCAAATAAAATCTCACGTTGTCAAGTTCCTCGAAACGAAGTTTCGATTGAAAGGTTTTGCGGAGCTTTTTTCTAAAAGCGACAAAGAAAAAAGCTGTCGCGACACGAGATGTCGGACAGCTTTTACTTTTGCTAAAAAGGTTAAATCCTATTAGTTTGCGGCGGGTGTTGCGGGAGTCTCTTTGATGCCGAGCTCTGCGCGTACTGCGGGAGCGAGGTCTACAACATTCTTCTCATCGAAGTATGCGAGCGAGTTCGAAGAGATGTCGAACACTGCGATATAGCCACCGGCTGCGGCCACCTTCTTGACAGCCTCTGCGGCTTTGAGGTGGATGGGCTGGAAGAGCTCACCCTGCTTTTTGTCTACATCCTGCTGTGCGATCTGCTGGAAGTCCATATATCGCTGCTGGAGGTCTTGCAACTCCTTCTCCTTGAGGTTGCGTACCGACTCGTTGAGTGTTGCGCGATTCTTCTGGAACTCTGCGGCTTTGTTGTTGAACTCTACCTGAATAGCCTCCAACTGCTCACCAAGTTCTTTGGTGAAGGCCTCCAGGTCGGTCTGCATCTGGGCAAATTCGGGCATCGAGAAGATTACCTCCTGCAGGTTAATGCGGGCAAACTTCTGCGCATAGAGCGATGTCGAGCACATCGCGCACATAAGCACAAGGGCTAATTTGATAACTTTTTTCATTTTTAATTAAGTGTGTTTATTGGTTTTTCTAAATAATTTGTCCGTTTTATTTTACTCGTTCAATTATCGCCTGCGTATGGTCTGCTTTGGGTGAGTAGTAGAGCACCTCGGCATTCTGCGCAATATCCAGCACCAAGTCGTAGCCCATCTGACTCGAGTACTCCTCGATGGCCTTGAATACGCGCTGTTGAATGGGCTGGATGAGCTCAATGCGCTTTTTCATCAGCGTTCCATCTGTGCCGAAGAGCGACTCTTGAAGTTTTGTAGCCTCCTGCTCCTTGGCCAGAATCTGGCTCTCTACGGTAGTCTGATTGGTGACACTCATCGAACTCTTGCGCGACATATATGTATTGTAGAGGTTCTCGACCTCCTTGAATTTGGCATCTACCTGCGACTGATAGCTCTCGGCAAGGCGGTCGAGTTCGGCAATGGCTGCATTGTAGGCATCCACCGACTTGAAGATCTTCTCGCTATTTACTACGATGTAGTTCTGTGCTGCAGCAATCGTTACGGTTGCCACCACTGCTGCCAAGGTTAAAATCAATCGTTTCATACTCTTCTCTGTTTTAGCGTTAAACAAAATTCATCAGCCTGTTCTTGTCCAAATTTGCTGCCACGCCGTTAGAACTGCTGTCCGAGGACGAAGTGGAATTGGCTACCACTGCGTTCGCTTCGGCCTGCCGCAGGATCGAAGCCCCAACCCCAGTCGATACCGAGCATTCCGACAATGGGCAGATACAGTCTGACACCGACACCCGCCGAACGCTTGATCTTGAAGGGTGAGAAATCTTTCCACGAAGAGAATCCGTTACCTCCCTCGAGGAATCCGAGGACATAGATCTGCGATGAGGGCTTCAGTACAATAGGATAACGTAACTCGAGGGTGTATTTATTGTATGCGACCGAGTAGGACTCGCCGACAGGGTCGAGCGCACTATCCTCATAACCACGCAACGCGATGACATCGACTCCGTATATATTGTATCCGGTCATACCGTCACCACCGACATTGAATCGCTCGAAGGGCGATATCTTGTATTTGTTGTAGTGGCCGAGGTAACCCATCTCTGCCTTGGCCATCAGGACAAGGTTATTGTTGCGGGTGAGCGGATAGAACCACTGAGCCTTGAGGTTCCACTTGTGGTACTCAATCCACTTGTAGCGGCTCTGGTCGCTCATCGTTGCGTCTTTGTAGTTCTTGCCATCCCAAGCCGAGAATGGAGGTGTGAGCTGCACCGACACCGAGAAATCCGAACCGCGGCGCGGGTAGATGGGCTGATCCACCGAGTTTCGGCCGAAGACAACCTTTAGCGAGAGAGTGTTCGCTGCACCGTTCTCCATAATGAACGAAGACCATCCTTTCAGGTTATAACGCTGATATGCCGCCTCGGCATAGAGGGTGAAGTAGGGGTCTGGCCAATCAATGCGCTTGCCGAGACCTGCTGCCACACCTATCGTGCGGAAGTGCTGTGTCGCCGACTGCCAAACGTAGTAGGCATTATTCGACTCCGAGATATGAGCCGAGAAGGTGAATGAGTTGGGCTTACGGCCACCAAGCCACGGATCGGTGAAGCTGATGGCCAGAGCCTTGTAGTATGTTCCGTTGGTCTGTCCCGAAATCGATAGACGCTGGTTCTGACCGTGAGGATAGGGCCTCCAGGCGTTCTTCTTGAAGAAGTTACGCATTGAGAGGTTATTCAAGGTGATACCCACCGAACCCACGAATGTTCCTGAACCCCAACCGCCGGCGATGTTGAATTGGTCTGATGCCTGCTCCTCAAGCGGCCAGTTGATATCGACCAGATCGTTCGATATGGGCTGGATGTCGGGGACAATCTTCTCGGCGTTGAAGTGACCGAACGACATCAGCGTTCGGATTGTCTGCATCAGCAGTGCTCGGTTGTAGAGCTCGCCGGGGCGGGTGTAGAGCTCACGGCGAATGACCTCGTCATCCACACGCAGGTTGCCCGAGATGTCCACATTGTTGATGGTGAACTGCTTGCCCTCAAATATCTTGATTTCGAGGTCGATAGAGTCCGGACCAACGATAATCTCCGAAGGCTCGACCTGTGACATTAGGTAGCCATCGTTCTGGTAGAGTGACGATACCGACATCTCCTCGGGGTTCATCTCCCTGCCGATGCCCAGACGCTTGTGCATCGACTTCTTGTCGTAGGTGTCACCCTTCGATACGCTGAACATATTGGATAGTTGCTCGGTGGGGAATACCGAGTTGCCAATCCAGGTGATGTTGCGGATGTAGTATTTGTTGCCCTCCGAAACCTTGATGTTAATGCCGAGATTGCGCTCGTCTATACGGTATATCGAGTCCGAGAGGATGGTTGCATTGCGATAGCCTCGCGAGTTGTAGAAGTCGAGTAGCAGCTCCTTATCTTCGGCATACTCGGCATCCTTGAGCTTACGATTTTGCCAGAAGAAGATGCTACGCTGGTGGGTCTTCTTGAAGGTACGGCGCAGACGCTTGTCGGGGAAATTGTCGTTACCCTCGAAGTTGATTGCACCCACTCTTACACGATTCTTCTTGTCGATGACGAAGGTTACCTTCACCGCATCGCGAATGGCGGTGTCGTTTACCACGCGCAGCTGTACGTCAGTGTCGATAAATCCCTTCTCGGCAAAGTGCTCCTTGATGAGTTTCTTGTTCTTGTCGATGACGTAGTCCGAGAGCTCGGTGCCCTTCTTGAGCTTGAGCTGGTCGAGCAGATCCTTCTGCTTGCTGTTGGGGACACCCTCAAATCGCCACTCCGAGACACGCGGACGCTGCTTGAGGAATACCTCCAGCTCGACATTGTCGCCATCGATGGTGGCACCGATGCGGATGTCGGCGAAGTATCGCTGTGCCCACATACGGCTGATGGCATTCTGGATGAATGAACCTTGCAGGTAGATCGAATCACCGGGAATAAGTCCCGAGGCACGCTCCAGAACAACCTGGTCGAAGTTGCGACTGCCGTGGAAATTGACCTTGCGCAGGAAATAGGGGCGATTGTCTTCGCTTGTAATCGGGGCGTTGATCGGGAAATCGACACTCTGCTCATCGTTATCGTTGATGACGGTCTCGAACTTTTGAGTCTCCGTCTCTGCCTGGGGTTGCTGCGCGTATGCAACAATTGTCGCCGTCAAGGCGACTATCGTGGTGATAAATATCTTCAAAAACCTCATCATCTGGTTGCAATCACTGTTTTATAACGTACCGTAACGTCTTTCGCGAGAGGCGTAGACCTCCAACGCTTTGTCGAACTCCTCTTCCGTAAAATCGGGCCAAAGTGTCTGTGGGAAGTAGAACTCGGCATACGAAGCCTGCCACAGCAGGAAGTTGCTCAGTCGGCACTCTCCGCTTGTACGAATCACCAGGTCGGGGTCGGGGATACCGGCCGTGTAGAGATTCTCGGCGACAAGTTTTTCCGAGATATCCTCCACTGCAACCTTGCCTTCGGCGACCTCGGCAGCTATGCGGCGCACAGCCTCCGAAATCTCCTCACGCGAAGAGTAGTCGAGTGCCAGAATCAGGTTGAGCACCTTGCCCTCGGCGGTTCTGCTTTCGATTTCGTTCAAGCGGGCATTCACCTCCTCCGAGAAGCGGGCACGGCTGCCGATGATTCTCACCTTGACACCCTGCTCGATAAGTTCGGGAGTCTCGTCGATTACGCAGGTGCAGAAGAGAGTCATCAGAGCCTCGACCTCCTCGGCGGGGCGGCCCCAATTTTCGGTCGAAAAGGCGTAGAGCGTAAGATACTCCACCCCCTTGTCGGCAGCAGCGCGAACAACCCTGCGCACAGACTCAACACCTTGAATATGACCCTCATAACGCTCCTTGCCGCGCAGTTTTGCCCAGCGGCCGTTACCGTCCATAATTATAGCAACGTGCTTTGGAAGTGGATTCTTTGTGCTCATACAATCGACAAATATAGTTATTTTCTGTGAATAAACCGCAAAACCGAGGTGGAAAGCGTTAATTTTTTAATTAACGCACATCTACACCCCACATCATCTTATTGCGTAACGTGTCGTAGAATGATATATTGTGCGGTACGGCCAGAAAAACAACTCTTTCGGCACGGCGCACCGTGAGCGTGGTCTTGTCGCCGATTTCGTATGTGCGGTTGTCGAGCGAGACGCTGGCGGGACGGGTGCGTGTGTCCACCTCGAAACGCACGGTCGCCGAGTCGGGAATAACCATCGGTCGCATTGTGAGATTATGAGGTGTAAGTGGTGAGAGTACCAGACAGTTACACGCGGGCGTCACGATTGGTCCTCCTGCGCTCAGGGAGTATGCCGTAGAGCCTGTCGGGGTCGAGAGAATCACGCCATTACCGAAGTAGGAGGCGGTCATCTGGTTGTCGATGTGGGCCTTGATATTTATCATTGTTGCGTCCAAGCGTTGTATTGCAACCTCGTTGAGTGCATAGCGGGTCTTGCCGTCAGAAAGTCCCTCGAGTGCGAGCATCGTGCGTTTCTCGATTTTGAGGTTGCGGTCGCGTATCTCTTTGAAGATTAGGTCTATACTCTCTTTGGGGGCGGTAGCCAAAAAGCCGAGATGTCCCGAGTTGATGCCGACAACAGGCACCTCTGCGCCATCCAGGCGATGTATGCCCTCGAGCAGCGTTCCATCGCCGCCATAGCAGACCATTACACATTCGGCAGGCTGTTTGCCTATAGTGTGATTATAGCGATTTTCGGGGGGGACAGGGCGGCCGAGCACACGCTCAATCATCTCTGCAAACTCCTCGTTTACCGCGTAATCGAATCCATAGAGGTCGATTGCATCAACCAATTTTTGTAACTCTTCGGCCGAGCGTAGAGGCTGCGGGCGCGAAAAAAGTATAATCTTCATCTTCGGAGTATCGAATTTAATTATTACCTTTGTAGGTGCAAATATAACGATTTTATGACAAAGTTGAGCGTAAACATTAACAAGATAGCCGTTATTCGCAATTCGCGTGGCGGAAATCTGCCCGATGTGGTGCGTGCGGCACTCGATATCGAACGCTTTGGTGGTGAGGGAATAACCGTTCATCCTCGTCCCGATGAGCGACATATCCGTTATGCGGATGTGCGCAATTTGCGACCTGTGCTCTCTACCGAGTTCAATATCGAGGGCAATCCGATACCTTCGTTTATAGAGTTGGTCTGCGAGGTGTGCCCTGCGCAGGTGACTCTCGTGCCGGATGCCGTGGATGCCATCACCTCGAATGCTGGCTGGGATACGCTCTCCAACCGCAAATTTCTTACCGAAATATGTGCCGAGTTCCGCGCAAAGGGTATTCGCACCTCTATATTTGTCGATCCGGATCCCGAGATGGTGTGTGGTGCAAAGGAGTGTGGTGCCGACCGTGTGGAGCTCTACACCGAGGCGTATGCCGCAGGCTATCACGCCGACCGCGAGGCGGCCATTGCTCCCTATGTTGCGGCTGCTGAGGCTGCGCGTGAGTGTGGTCTGGGGCTCAATGCAGGCCACGACCTGAATCTGGATAATCTGCGCTACTTCGTGGAGCGTATTCCCTGGTGTGATGAGGTGTCGATAGGTCACGCGCTGATCAGCGATGCCCTCTACTACGGACTCGAAAATACGGTTCAACTCTATAAACGAGAGATTGCTCTGGCGCAAGGATAAAAGTAAAATTTTGAATTTTGAACTCTGAGGTAATATCGGTTCTTTCGCTGCCGGTCTTTGGCCGTATCTCGCGCATCGTTGATGCGATGGGCGTGAGAGCATTTGTCGTGGGTGGATATGTGCGTGACTACTACCTGCATCGCCCATGTACCGACATTGACGTAGTGGTAGTGGGTAGCGGTATTGCCGTGGCCGAGGCTCTGGGGCGCGAACTTAGAACCAAGGTGTCGGTCTTCAAGACCTTCGGAACGGCAATGTTGCGTGCCGATGGCCTGGAGGTAGAGTTCGTAGGAGCCCGCAAGGAGTCCTACTCACCCGACTCGCGCAAGCCTCACGTTGAGGATGGTACGCTCGATGACGATCAACGCCGCCGCGACTTCACAATCAATGCTATGGCCTGGTCGCTTAATGGCGACTCGTTTGGCGAGTTGGTCGATCCTTTTGAGGGTATGTACGACCTTGAGGATTGCATCATCCGTACTCCGTGTAACCCCGATATAACATTCTCGGATGACCCGCTGCGAATGATGCGCGGGGTGAGATTTGCCACCCAACTCGGCTTTGAGATTGAGGATGAGACCTTCGAGGCTATACGCCGCAATGCCGAGCGCATCCGCATCGTATCGAAGGAGCGTATTGCTACCGAACTCAACAAGATAATCTGTTCGCCACGTCCCTCCATAGGCTTCGAGTTGCTTGACTTGACGGGGCTGTTGCCGCTGATATTCCCTGAGATGGCCAAGCTCAAGGGTGTCGAACGCCGCAACGGACACGCGCATAAGGATAACTTTCAACATACTCTCAAGGTGCTGGATAATGTTGCTCGCCGCAGTGACGATATGTGGTTGCGCTGGGCTGCCGTGCTGCACGATATAGCCAAGCCTGCGACCAAGGCCTACGACCCGAAGATTGGCTGGACATTCCACTCGCACGAGATGGTTGGCTCGAAGATGGTGCCGTCAATCTTCCGCTCGCTGAAGCTGCCGATGAACGAGAAGATGAAGTTTGTGCAGAAGATGGTCTTTCTGCACCTGCGCCCCATAATTTTGTCGGAAGATATGGTTACCGATTCGGCTGTGCGCCGTCTGCTCTTCGAGGCGGGGGATGATGTGGAGGCTCTGATGACCCTCTGCGAGGCCGATATCACCTCGGGTATAGATGCAAAGGTCAAACGCTATATGGCCAACTTTGAACTTGTGCGCCGTAAGATGAAAGATCTCGAGGAGCGTGACCGCATACGTAACTTCCAACCCCCGATTACGGGTGATCTGATTATGCAGACCTACGGAATCCCGCCGTGCAGTGCTATCGGTGAGATTAAGGAGGCTATCAAGAATGCGATCCTTGATGGTGAAATCCGCAACGACTACGATGAGGCCTATGCAATGATGGAACGTTTGGCCGCAGAACGAGGCTTCTCTAAGGTGAGTGACTGATTGGTGTAACTGATTTTGGTGCAGTTTTTTATATCGAGTTTAGGGATGGCAGGACGGCGTATGCGAATTTTTCTACATTTTTTTTCGAAATACCTTTAGTTTACTAAACTCACTAAACTCGCTACCCCCCCCCTTAAACTAATAAAACTCCTTTGTTAATTTGTACTTTGGCTCGCTGTTTGCCGTGAGTGAAGGTACAATGGGGAAAATCCAGTATAATTGGGATTTGATTTGCGCCAATCTACTCTTTGGCGCAAACTTTTCGTTTTTTGTCTCGCTTACACGTTACTACCTCGATTTCAGGCAGATATTTATGTTGCAAATCCTCGCCTCGGCGATGTTTTTTGTCCCCTTTGCCATCTTTTCGGAGCGATCATATCGCATCACGTGGCGCGACTTTGGCAACATCTTCATTGTGTCACTGCTGGTGGTCTACGGCTGGATGTTTATGCTGTTGTGGGGAGCCTCCTTCACCAACCCTATTGATGCCTCGACAATCTCGACTCTCGGACCTGTATTTACTCTGATTTTCGCACGTATATTGACGCATACACCCATCATTCCGGCACGTCTTGTCGGGGTGATTTTGGCCTTTGTAGGTGCGGGTATTCTGCTCTTTGATAATGGGTTTGTCTTTGCACACGGCAGCAGTAACTATGGCAATGCTCTGGTATTGGTGGCGATAGTTGCAATAGCGGTCAATACGGTGCTGATAAAGCCCCAACTCGAGCGGCTTGGTACGCTGGTGGTTATGGGATGGTACTACATTATAGGCCTGGCGATTACGGCACCTTTCTTCTGGAGGTATATAGCCCATACACCATTCCTACGACTGCCAATGTCGGCATTAGCGGAGTTGTTATATATTCTGCTGCTTGGTACTGTTTTGCCGATGTTCCTGCTCTATCGTGGAGCCGAAAAGCTGACCTTTGTCCATACGGCACTCTATCGCTATCTCCAGCCGGTGGTGGCCACTTCGTTGGCCTTGTTGCGACATCAGGAAAAATTAGACCGCGCCAACATAGTTGCCGCGGCCTTTATCTTTGTTGCAATTATCCTTGTGGTTTACGGAGAAAAAATCTGTATGAAAAGGTGATTTTGCAGACTTTCGGGTGGGGGACTATCTCTCGTCAGTGGTGGCAGGAGCCTCCTCGGTTTGCTCCACCTGCTCAACGTGGGTGTTGCTCTTGTGTTTCTTGCTCTCCATATTGATAGAAGACCAGGTGAGGCCGATAGCGAGCAGTGCGGTGGCAGCCACGAGGATAATCGAGCGATAGGGGAGCTTCATCAGCTGCTTGCTGAAGAGGAACGGCACGGCGCAAATGCCAATTAAAATCACCGTAAGGGCGAAGGGGAGAATCACTCCGAGTAGCGCAACGATACACATAAGCGGATAGTAGATGATGCTTGCGTAGATGATAGGTTCGAAGACAAAGTGACCCAACAGGGGCATCATAAATTGCCAATACATATTCTCGACAAGATCGTCATTGCGCATAGCCTTCTTGTTGCCGTTCTCATCCTCGTAGATGTCGTAAGGCTGACCTCCCCAGTGGCCCATTGCTCCCCACTTTACGATGGCTGTGATGAAGCCCACAACGAAGAGCGGGCCGAAGAGCCACGAAGTGAAGATGTTCCAGTTGGCTTTGATGCCGAAATCATCGTAGGTGAACATCTCGAAGATGTAGAAGAGTGAACTTGCGATGATGATGCCGCCACAAATCTTGCAGGCCTTCTCCATTGCATCATCCGCAAATGTGGGCAGTTTGTCCAACTGCTTTTTAATCCAGTTTACGAAACTGATAAGTTTGTCTTTCATAGGGTTGTAGTTTTAGTGGGTCTAATAGATCGTTTTTTTATCTGTTTGAGGCTCTATGCCATTGCCTCTGTACGTGCAAAGGCTACTCGCGGATTATCTTTACCTCGCCGCCCTCGCCAAAGGCGATGATTGAGCTGGGCTTCTTGGTGGGGTGGCCTTCGCAGCGCGGATTGACCACGAAGTCTACGCCGTCAATAATCTCGCGCGACACCTCTGCAAGGGTCTTGGCCGTAGCCTCACCCGAGATATTTGCCGATGTCGAAACAATAGGCTTGCCGAAGCGGTGCAGCAGACGCTGACAGAAGTCGTGGTCGGGGACTCTCACGCCGAGCGTGCCCTCCTCGGGGATAAGGTTTGCTGCCACGCCCACAGCACCCGGTAGGATGAGGGTGAGCGGTTTTGTGGCCATCTCCAACACATCGAATGCGATGCCCGGAGCCTTATTGACATAGCGCACAATCATATCGGCCGATGCGCATAGTACCAGCATAGATTTTTTATCTTCGCTACGCTTGAGAGCATAGATTTTGGCCACAGCCTCGGCATTCGTGGCGTCACATCCGATGCCCCAGACCGTATCGGTGGGGTAGAGTATCACTCCTCCGTTGCGCAGTACCTCGACTGCTTGTTCGATATTTTTCTGCATAGTTTTGAATTTGTATTACAATCAAAATTAGGGAGGTTAGAAAAGCCTAACTCTCCCCAATTCAATCTGCCAAAGGCTCAAGACGAACTACTCCTCGTCCTCCTCCTTCATTGCGTGATAGACGTTTACAACGTCATCGTCCTCCTCGAGTTTCTCGACAAGTTTCTCGACAGCCTCACGCTCCTCGGCCGAGAGCTCCTTCTGGTCGGTCGGGATGCGTACCGACTCACCCGAAACGATCTCGAAGCCCTTGTCCTCAAGCCACTTCTGGATTGCACCAAACGACTCATAGGGAGCGTATACGGTGATGCCGTCCTCCTCGGCGTAGAACTCATCAACGCCCAGGTCAATCATATCGAGCTCCAGCTCCTCGGGATCAACGCCTGCTGCAGCAACGAATTTGAAGGTGCACTTATGCTCGAACATAAATGCCACGCTACCACTGTTGCCCAGCGTACCGCCGCACTTGTTGAAGTACATACGCACATTAGCCACTGTGCGGTTGGTATTGTCGGTTGCGGTCTCAACGAGGAATGCCACGCCGTGGGGGCCGTATCCTTCGTAGACCATCTCCTTGTAATCCGAAGCGTCCTTTTCGGTTGCACGCTTGATAGCACGCTCCACGTTCTCCTTAGGCATATTCTCTGCCTTGGCGTTCTGCATCAGGATTCGAAGACGGGTGTTGCTCGAGGGATCCGAACCACCAGCCTTAACGGCGATTTCGATCTCCTTGCCGAGTTTGGTAAATACACGAGCCATATGACCCCAACGCTTCATCTTACGCGCTTTGCGATATTCGAATGCTCTTCCCATTGTTTAGAAATGTTTTTGTTTTGTTATTTTGTGATTTTATTTAGTCAAAATCCGATTTCGAACGCAAAAGTAGTGAAATTTTAGTTATTATATCACAAGTGCAACAAGAATTCCTAATAATACTCTATAAGTATTCGGTCGGGATAATTGTCACAGTCGTGATATAATAACTAAATCATTGGATACTTCTTGCCTTGTAGAGGGATCCGTTACTGGAGATTATCCTCCTTGAACTGCTTACCCTCCTTGTATGCTGCGATAGCAATGTCTTGAGCAATGGAATACTGGGCATCTGTACCTGTTACGACACCTGAACCAAGATTTGCTCCGGGTACGGAGATCTTGTTATAGATGGCGGTTGTCATACGCATTGTGTTTCCTTTGACAGTTTTTTTGATGTTAAATTTGTCAAATATCCACTCCAATGCTACATAGGTCTGCAGCAAGCAGGGCAATCCCTCCTGGGTGTGAGTTCCATCCGGAGTTAATTGCTTCAAATCACCAAGATTGTTCAAGTCTGTCTTCAGAGCATTATACACAGCGATACCGAAGGGTATAAGATCCTCGGAAACAGTCTCCTTGAGAATCTTGGCATTGCCCTCTTTTGTTCTCTCGTACACTTCGTGAACATCGGCAGCGGCTCCCTCTTTTCTCAACGGAGCGTGTAACAGACTCATAAATTTAAGAGTATTGCCACCCTTGTAGTTGTTCACAATATAGTTCTTGCAATTATTCCAATCGGTGCAATTCGTATAAGAGGTCTTATAGTTAAAATACTCCTGCATACAAACGATATCGAACTTATATGTAGACAATACGCTTGCCATTTTTATTGAATTGCGATAGTTAGTCCATGACTCGCTATTCTCGGCAACAGAGAATATCTCTGCCGTGCCCGAAGAATTTGTGAAGTTAGAATACTGTTGTTCCAAAGTATTGCCACCTCTATACCACATGTAGATATTGAAGGTCACCTCAGGGTAGTAATTCTTCAGCATATAGGGCAGGTAGGCGATGCCATCCTGGGTGAGCGAGTTGCCAACGAAAAGTATGGAGAGTACAGGTTTCTCCTCTGGCTCTGCGGGTTGGTCTTGTAAATTCGAGCGATCCTGAAGGCGGCAGCGAACATTACAGCCCAAGCCGAGGGTGTTAGTACCGGTTACATCATACTTGTCGGGACGCGTGGTGCCTTCTTTGTTTATAGTCCAATGAGTCGCATAGAGTCTGTCATCTGTAAAAGTGCGCCATGCCCACAGGTGTGATACACTACCAACCGAATTATATACTCCGTCCTCTGTGCGATATCCGTTAGCGGGGAACCACGCTACATTATTGGTTGTCGGACACTGATAATAGTGGCCATAAGTTGTATTGCCTTGGCTTATACGGTTTTGTGAAACGTTGTACAAAGCCGATTTGAAGGTATCCCACTCTTCGATGCAATATCCCGGAGGACAGGGGTCGTTGTTTCCCTTTCTGCTGACAACATCAGCGTTCTCCGAGTGCCATGTTTGATCGCCTAAAGGTCTGGGGAAATCCGAACAGAATGAGTGTACATTGGTTTTTGTAGATGACAAAGTTGTACCCATGTAGGTAGTAAAATATACGGCTCCGTAGATATTAGGATGGGCCATCATTGTTGCGAAATTGTTGCCATAATTGGTGTATAGGAAGCTCTGCAGATTGAATTTGAATCCGTACATCACCTCGAAATCGGAGTTTGCACCAAAGAGAGGGGTCTCTGCGGTGGTATTGGTGATACTTGTCGCCTTGGGGAAGGGAATCGGACGGCCATACTGATAGTACAGACCCATTGACTTGGTTGCATTCTCTGCCGACATCTGTGCGGCATCATTGGCTGTTTTGGGAGCGTAGGTTGCACCGAGGTTACGGTCCATAAGGCCGTGATACTTGTCGGTGGTATTACATGCGTTTTTAATCTTTACCACCTCGGGCGTGTCAGTACACCAGATATGCCAAGTCCAGAGGGCATTGTGATTAGCGTCAAATACTGACACCATAGCGTTACCCTCGGCATTACCACCTGCATATTTCAACGAAACGATACCGGTTGTTGCATCGTAGTTTACATTGGTAATCAACTGCTTGCGGTCACTCCAGAGTACGTGTGCATAGGCTGCATTTGCCAACTTCGCATCGGCATTGAGTCTCCACGCAGGGAAAGAGTAGTATTTAGACTCCGAACCTTGCGGAACGATGTAGCAGTTTGCGATACCCTTCGCGCTCAAATCGGTGGTGGTAGTGGGCTTCAGAGCATCGATATCAATTGCTGCAATGGGGCGAATCTTTGCACGATTAACCTGGATGGCGTTCTTCGAGGTGATGGCATACGAGCCCTTATCGGTCTGAACACAGATGCTCAAGTTCTCGTAGGTGCGGGGAGGAACAACAAAGTAGAATGACTTTGCCTCGCTCTTGCTTAGCTCAACATTCGAACAGGTTGCGTAAATCCAGTTAAATGCGACTTTGTAGCCCGTTGAAAATGTGTGTTGAGTTTCAGGAATCGTAGTCAAATTGATATACGTAAGACCCGAAAGTGCATCCCATTTACGGGTGTTGCTACGCAAAGCAATATGCTTAACCTTGCCGGTACCCTTCAACTTAACCTCGATAAAACCGCAAAGGTGCTTGAACGAAAGGTTGCCTCCTGAGAGTTGTGCAACCATAACATTCTCTTTGTTGCCAAAAACCTTGTTTGAGCCATCGAGGGTGATATCCGAAGTGAGTACTCTGCCCAACTTCTTGGTTGAGGCGGTGTATGTGTCATTGCTTGCATAGGGATAAACTGCATACTGGGTGCCTGCGGGAACCTTAAATTTCGCAGTCGCACCATCGATTTCGGTAGCCGCGCACTCGGTGATAGTGCCATCTTCGGCAATTGCACCGATGGTGTCGCCCTGGCTCCAGAGGACTATACCTCCGTTACCACCATCGGTCAGTGTAGTACGTGACTCTTCGTTTTCAAGCTCGGCAGTAACCTCAATAAACTCTACATTATTCAAACCCTCGTTTAAGAGTGTCTCATCGGTTGTGATATCCTCGGTACAACCGACCATTGCACCTGCTACAACGAGCATTGATACTAAATAAAAGTAAAACTTCTTCATAATCTTCTCTCGTTTTTAAGGGTTAAAATTCAACTTCGTTGTCTTTGCCGACAATCTCGATAGAATCAGCAAATCCACGTTCTGTGGCAATCTCTGCAACCTCCATCTCGGGACGCAGATAATCACATTTTGCGGTGCAAAATTTTCTGTTGATTTTCATCATTCTATAATTTGTTTTGTGTTGTTTTAGCTCTGTTGCAATCTGTGTTGATGCGGTTGTTTTGATAATGACGCGGTTATCTTGACAAAGGTAGTAATAAATTCCTAAATTACAAAGTGAAAAACCGCTGAACGTCCACGGAAAATTTTATCGACAGGCTCGAATGATTTTTCGAATGGGGTTGGTTGAACATTTTTTGACTTATTATCGAAAAATCAAGAGGAAGCGAGAAAAAAATATTATCTTTGTTTCGCATTATTACGTTGAATTATGGACAATTCCGATAAGAGCGCTGTCAGCGTACAGCAAAAATACTGCTTTATGAAGCATCGTGTCCATCGTATTCTGCTGGTTTGCTGTAGTTACGATGGTTATATCCTCGAGGAGGATGGACATATCGAGACCCAGATTAACCAGGAGTATATCGATCTGAATATGAGTAATCCGCCCTCGCTGACGAGGGTTAGCTCCACCACTGAGGCTCTCGAACTGCTGGCCGAGGATGATCGTTTCGACTTTGTCCTGACGATGTATAATGTCGGCGAGCCGGATGCCTTCGACTTTGCGCGTATCGTCAAAGAGCGTTACCCGAAGATTCCGGTGGCCCTACTTACCAGCTTCTCGAAGGATATATATCGCCGCATCGAGGATCGCGACCGCTCGGGCATCGATTATATCTTCTGCTGGCACGGAAATCCCGACCTGATTATCGCCATTATTAAGCTTTTGGAGGATAAACTCAATGCTGATGCCGATATTTTGGAGGGTGGTGTGCAGGCTATTCTGCTGGTCGAGGACTCGATACGTTTCTACTCGACCTATCTCCCCGAACTCTACAAGATGTTGCTGTTGCAGAATAGCGAGTTTTTGAAGGATGCCTTCAACGAGCAGCAACAAATTATCCGCAAACGCGCCCGCCCCAAGGTGCTGCTGGCGACAAACTACGAGGAGGCCGTGGAGCTCTACGAACGCTACAAGAGTAACCTGCTCGGAGTGATTTCGGATGTGGGATTTGTACTGCATAAGGGCGATAAATCGAGCGAAGAGAAGCCCGATGCCGGTATCGACCTCTGTCGTCTGATTAAGGAGGATATTCCGCTGATGCCCATTTTGTTGCAATCTTCGCAGGTGGAGTATCGCCGTACCGCCGAGGAGCTGGGTGTCGGCTTCATTGCCAAAAATTCGAAGACCCTGCTCTCGGAGCTGAACGACTTTATCACTCGCGAGTTTGGATTTGGCGACTTTGTATTTAAGGATGTGACCACGGGCAAGGTGCT
>JBGUTM010000251.1:0-5631 GCA_045133075.1 Alistipes sp.
TCGAGGGCATATACCGCCGCAGCGATAAGCATAATCACAGCAAAGTAGCCCCAAAGGGTCCGGCGCAGATATCTATCCCCCAACGGTAACCACATCCAGGCCAGCACAAGCAATAGAGGCAGAGCCGTGATGTAGCCCGCAACGGTCATATCGAGCGAAAAGCCGTGAACCAAGACCTGCCACCACTCGCCAGGCGTTGCATCCGCCATATAGAGTGCCATAAACGGCAACTTCAGCAGCGACATCGCCACGGCCAGGGCCGAGAAGAGTATCAAGACAAAGAGTATTCTCCTTTTCATATCCGCGAGTAACTTTTCAGAAATCCGTCAAACAAGTTTGTCCATTTGGAATGTGTATCATGAGGGCTGTTTTTAGGGCTGTGAAGTGCAAAATTCGCAGTTTACCGAGCGTAAATGGGGAATTTGAGCACGAGTATAACACCAAAATCACCTTATCAGACACGTTCATTTGCGACTACAAATGTAGCAAAATTTTTAATCCTATTGTCGCCATTATCACATTATTGTCTTTCGTGAGGTTATATGCCCGCTTACCGTATCGTTAAAAAACAGAGAAAATGTTTCGTCACCACGGGAAATGTTCGTACTTTTGTAGCGTACTATGGAATCGCAAATTTTACAAGGACTAAACCCCGCACAACGAGATGCGGTCATCAACTACGACTCGCCCTCGCTCATCATCGCCGGCGCAGGCTCGGGTAAAACCCGAGTGCTGACCTCACGCATTGCCTATATGATAGAGCAGGGTGTGGCTCCACATAACATCCTGGCACTGACTTTTACCAACAAGGCTGCCGAGCAGATGCGCACCCGCATCGAGACTATGATAGGCCCACGCAGTCGCTACCTGCGAATGGGTACATTCCACTCGGTATTCGCCCGAATACTACGCGAAAATGCCGAGCGCATAGGCTTCCCCGAGAGTTTTACAATCTATGAACCCTCGGATGTGAAAAACCTGCTCAAGACCATCGTCAAAGAGTTGAACCTCTCGGACGAAAAGTATAAGCCCAACCTGCTCGCCTCGCGAATCTCCTATGCCAAAAACTGTCTGGTGACCCCCGGGGCCTACCTCGGCAACGCCTCCTACGGCGCCGAAGATCGCCGAATGCAGATTCCCGAATTTGGCAACATCTACAACATCTTCTGCGCCCGATGCAAGCAGAACGGAGCGATGGATTTCGATGACCTGCTCCTGCAGACCAACATCTTGCTCAAAGATTGCCCCGATGTGCTGGCAAAGTATCAGGAGTTATTCCAATATGTTCTGGTCGATGAGTATCAGGATACCAACTATGCGCAGTATGTCATCATCCGCCGTCTCTCACAACTCCACTCGAGGGTATGTGTTGTGGGCGATGATGCACAGTCCATATACTCGTTCCGCGGTGCGAAAATCGAGAATATCCTCAGCTTTAAGCGCGACTACCCCGATGCCAAGGTCTTCAAACTCGAACAGAACTACCGCTCGACACAGACCATCGTTGAGGCTGCCAACTCGGTCATCAAACACAACTCCCGCCGAATGGAGAAGAAGTGCTTCTCGGAGGGTGCCAAGGGCTCTCCCGTTCGCTTCTTCCGCGCATACACCGACCGCGAGGAGGCCGAACTGATTGTGAACGATATGCGCGACAAGGTGCGCCAAAACGGTACCGACTGGAATGAGGTGGCAATCCTCTACCGCACCAACAACCAATCCAAAGCCTTCGAGGATGCTCTGCGCCGCCGAGGCATCCCCTACCGCATCTATAAGGGCAACTCCTTCTACGACCACAAGGAGGTAAAGGATATGCTCGGATATATACGACTGATTATCAATCCACGCGATGATGAGGCCTTCAAGCGCATCGTAAACTACCCCGCCCGCGGCATCGGCGACACGACCATACAGCGCATCGAAGTCATCGCTCGTGAACGTGGTGTGTCGATGTGGGAGGCGGTGGATACGCTTGTGGTCGAGCCCGTTGCGGATAGTGTCACACGCGCCATTGTGCGTAAGGTTGCCGACTTTGTCGAGCTTATACGTTCACTCTCACTCTCGCGGGCTAACAAGAGTCTCTACGAGTTCGGAGAGGAGGTCGCAACCCGCTCGGGAATCCTCGGAGCCTACCGCACGGAGAACACCCCCGAGGCACAAAGTGCGATAGACAATATCGAGGAGTTGCTCAACACGATGCAGCTCTTCAAGGAGCAACGCGATGCCGAGATTCGCAATGGCGAACGCGAGGAGTCGGATGAGGCTACGGTCGAGCAGTGGCTGGAGAGCGTGATGCTGATGACCGATATGGACAACGAAGAGGAGGCCGACCAGCACAAAGTTACACTGATGACCGTTCACTCGGCCAAAGGTCTTGAGTATGAATTTGTCTACATCGTGGGTATGGAGGAGAATCTCTTCCCCTCACAACGAGCGATGGAGACCCCAGATGGTTTGGAGGAGGAGCGAAGATTGTTCTATGTTGCCCTCACCCGCGCCAAGGTGGAGGCCACACTATCGTATGCCGAAATGCGCTTCAAGTGGGGAAATATGGAGTTTTCGCAGGCGAGCCGTTTCCTCTCGGAGATTGACGAGCAATATGTCGAGGCCGACTTCGAGGTTAAACGCTCTTCGCGCCCTGCACAGTCGTTCAACGAGGCGGGCCACCGCGTGAACAACGAGGGTCGCACCGCTGTCGAGGAGCTACGCCGACGATTCGACATCCGATTCAAAAACAAACCCCAAGAGCCGGCTAAACCGGCACGACCCAACCCGGCACTTGTCGAGCCGGTGCGCACCTCAACGGATGGAATGCGCCGCTTGGGCATAACTCGCAAAGGCGATGACGCCCCCGCCCAGACCCCTGCTACACCCTGCAACTATGCCGTTGGTCAGAAGGTCGAGCACCCGAAGTTCGGTGCGGGAGTGATTCGTCATATCGAGGCTTTGGCCACCGACCACAAACTCATTGTGGAGTTTGAGGGTTATGGCGAGAAGACCCTGCTGGCCAAGTTTGCAAAACTTTCAAAACTATAAGAGAAGACCTTTTATAAAACCTTATAAAAGTATGCGTCTGAATGAGCGATACGAGGCTATTATTGCCTACTTCCAGGAGAATATGCCCGTTGCGGAGAGCGAACTCAACTTCCGCACCCCCTTTGAGTTGCTGGTGGCGGTAGTACTCTCGGCCCAGTGCACCGACAAAAGGGTCAATATGACCACCCCCGCACTCTTCGAGGCCTACCCCTCGGCCGAGCAGATGGCAAAGGCCTCGGTCGAGGATATCTACAGCTATATCAAGAGCATATCTTACCCAAACAACAAAGCAAAACATCTGGCTGCAATGTCGCGAATGTTGGTCGAGGAGTTTGGTGGCGAGGTGCCGAGCGACCGTGAGCAGCTTCAACGACTGCCGGGCGTGGGCCGCAAGACGGCCAATGTCGTAGGAGCCGTTCTGTGGCAGAAGGAGGTTATGCCGGTAGATACTCACGTCTTTCGCGTATCGGCACGCATAGGCCTTACACGCAATGCCAAGACCCCGTTGCAGACCGAGTTACAACTCGAGAAAAACATCCCCTCGCACCTGTTGCCCATCGCTCATCACTGGCTGATTCTCCACGGACGATATGTCTGTACGGCACGATCCCCGAAGTGTAAGGAGTGTGGGATTTCGTCCTGGTGCAAATATTTTTCGGCAAAAAATACTAAAAATCGATTGTAAAGCGTTATCTTTGCGCGCTAACAAAAACTAAAACAAAAGATAGAAAAATGAAAAATCTGTTCAAATTGGCTTTGTGCGGCCTGGCATTTGTGCTGGCTGCCTGCGCTCAGGGCGGAGACGATGTTAAAGACCCTACGCCGACCGGCATAACCTACAAGAGCTGTGCTGACAAGATGGAGATTAATGGTGAGGCACAACAGCTTACTATCACCATCGAGGCCGATGCCGCTTGGGAGGCAAAGGTGTCGCAGACCCGTATCGCCACAATCGCAGAGGGTGCAAAAGGCGAAGCCGGAAGACACGATATCGTGTTGGATTTCACCGCTAACGAGACAGCCTATTCGCGCAATCTGACCCTCACGGTCAAGGTTGCAGGCGTAGCAGAGCAGGTGACCATCTGTCGTATCACCCAGCTCTCTGTCAGCGCAAAGGGTACAGATGCAAACGTAAACCGCAACTTTACATGGCCCTATCTCGAGCGTTACTACCTCTGGAATAGCGACTTGAAGGCGAAGGGTGCCCCGAAGTGGGATCAGGCATATGACGACTTCCTCGACAGTGCCCTCAAGTCTATCAACACCAACTCAATGGACGGCTACTGGTACACCAATAGCCAGGGACAGCAGACCTGGTACTACTACTCGAACATCCAGCGTACCACTGCCGCAGCTCACCAGATGAGTCGTGCCGAGAAGGCTTACTACCAGGGCTTCGGCGTTTCGTGCTCTGGTCTTAAGTTCGAAAACAATAATCTTGTCCACCTCGCCGTAGAGTTTGTCTACCCGGGATCTCCCGCAGAGAAGGCTGGCCTGAAGCGTGGTGATTTTATCGGCAAAATTAACGGCACAACCATCACCGATGACAATTGGTGGAATTTGTACGTAAACACCTTTATCTACGAGGTGCCCGCAGGAAACGTTTGCAAAGCAGAGGTTTCTGAGTTCAATTGGCTCACATTCTCGCTGACCACCCCGCGCGAGGTTGTAATGACCTCCGCCTCGTACTGTGAGAATCCCGTTCTCTATTACGATGTATTCACCTACAAATCGACAAAAGACGAGAGCAAGAAGGTTAATATCGCCTATATGGTCTACAACTCGTTTGAGGCTGCATTTGACGATGAGATTAAGAAGACTTTCGACTTCTTCTCGACAGCAGCAACCGAGATGGGCAGTCCGCTTGATTACTTAATCCTCGACCTTCGCTACAATGGCGGTGGTAGTGTAGCATCGTGCAACTACCTCTCGAGCCTTATTGCAGGTAACAACGCTATGAATGGCGGTCAGCCCAAAGTCTTTATGTACTCGCGCTTTAACGATGAGCGTATGGCCGAGCAGGGTCGCAATCCGAAGGACTACACCACCTACAAAAAGGATGCCTTTGACAAGAATGCAGCCACTGCTTATAACTTCCCCTTCAAGGAGGTGTATGTTATCGGTACATTTGACACCGCCTCTTCGAGTGAGATGTTGATTAACTCTCTGCGCGGTATCGGTATGAAGGTTACGCTGGTTGGTCAAACCACCAATGGAAAGAATGTGGGTATGGAGGTATTCAACACCCAGTCAAATAACAGCCCCATTGATGGCAACCACTACATCTTCGCTCCTATCACATTCCAATCTTACAACTGCAAGGGAGAGTCTGACTATGACAACGGCTTTACGCCCGAAATCATTTGCAGCAATAAGGATTGGGATGGTATGCCTCCCGTGGATTGGGGAACGTATGTTGTTGAGATTGCCGGCGACCGCCCGGGAGAGACCCAAGCTATCTTAGCCGACTTCTTCTCGGTTGCTCTGAATACCCTCTTGACAAAGGAGTTCTCGGCACAGAGCTCGGGTATGAAGCGTCTGACAATGCCTTCAGCGAACAATATGCCAAAGGCATACACTCGTCTGGCAACTCCCAAG
>JBGUTM010000252.1:0-6460 GCA_045133075.1 Alistipes sp.
CGTTGTAGCCGTGTCTGACGAGGGTGCGATGCCCACATTTTGGGCAAACTTTTTATCCATTTCTAACGCAAATAGCACAAATATAAGAAAATCAATTAATTACAACGATTTTATGTACTAATTTTGACCAATAAGCCGAAAATCCTTGTTTACAACCACCTTGACGGCGCGGTGTAATATGTTGAAATCTAGTGGGGTATAGCCGAGTAATTCACCATCTACTTCAACAGGTATTTCGGGTGAGGCCTCCAATCGAATACGGCTGCCCTGGTAGTGGCGGACGTGGCCGATCTCGTAAATCTTGCCGTTAAAGAGCTTCTTTAGGCGGAAGACAACGTGCCACCAATGCACGGGGCGGATAAGCGTAATATCGAATAGTCCGTCATCGGCCGTAGCCAAAGGCAACTGCTGGATACCGCCACCATTGAATTTGCAGATACCGATTGCGAAGCTGAAGAGTAGGTCGTTATAGACAAGCTCGTTATCAACCCACAGCTTCACGCCCGGCGACTTATAGCCAAAAAATGCGCGTATAAGGCTCAGTAAGTAGAGACTCTTGCCCTTGCGACCCTTAGCCTTGGAGTGGTTGAAGATTTTGATTGTCTGCGCATCAAGGCCTCCTCCCGCCACATTGGCAATGTAGCGGGTCTGGCGATATTTAGACTCCTCGTAGCTAATCTCGCCGACATCCTGCATAAAGGTATACCCCTCACGAATGGCACGGATAGCCTCCGAGTAGCGGCGTGGAATACCGAACATACGAATCCAGTCGTTACCCGTGCCGACCGAAATCACGGCCAGCGTAATCTCGGTCGAGGGTACATCCTTCTGAATAAAAAGTCCATTCACCACCTCGTGTAGAGTGCCATCGCCACCCACAACGATAATTTTGCGGTAGCCCTTCTGTATGGCACTAACGGTCAGGGCCGTTGCGTGGTGTTTGTGCTCCGTAAACACGGGGTCGGCAGGGATACCGTTGTCACGCAACAACTTCGAGATGTGAGGGAAATCCTCCAAGCCGTGGCCCATACCGGCCACAGGGTTGACTATGGCGAACCATCGTTCGCTGATAGGCAGACGCTCCACGGGACTACTTCTTTATAGGTGCATTCTTCAGTGTGTCGAGCAGGAACTCGTAGAATTTAGCCACCGATGCAATCTCAACCTTTTCGTCAGGAGAGTGGGGGTAACAGATTGTCGGGCCGAACGATATCATATCGAGATTGGGGTATGTACCACCGATGATACCACACTCCAGACCTGCGTGAATAGCCATCACTGCCGGCTCCTTGCCATAGAGGGCGTTGTATGAGGCCTTCATCGCGTGAAGAATGGGCGACTGCATATTAGGATTCCATCCATCGTAACTTCCCGAGAGCTCGATAGTTGCACCTGCCAACTCAAATACTGCTTTAATGGCCTCTGCAAGAGCCTCCTTCTCGCTGTTCATTGAGCTGCGCAACAGACATTGTACACGGATGCTCTTGCCATCCGATACCACACGAGCCATATTAGTAGAGGTCTGCACCAGACCCTCCATAGCTACCGACATACGGACAACACCATCGGGTGCTCCGATAACCGCCTTTGAGAGGGCGTCAGCCACTGCGAAAGGAATGATTTCAGCAGGCATCGGACAACTTTCAGTAAAGATTGAAATGCTATCCTCAATCTCCTTAAATTCAGCCACTACAGTCTTCTCATACTCTGCAACTTCAGCAGCAAACTCTGCCGCATTTTTTACCAGCAGTACAGCCGTAGCCTCGCGCGGTATTGCATTGCGCAGGCCACCGCCATCAACAGATGCCAAGAGCCACTCCTGCTTGGTCTGGCGCAGGAAACGGAAGAGCAGGCGGTTAGCATTACCACGCTGATATCCGATTTGAATGCCCGAGTGACCACCCTTTAGGCCCTTAACGGTCAGTGCAACAGCCTCATAACCTGCGGGAGCCGCTTCAGCGGTGTAGTCGAAAGTTATGTTAGCATCCAGACCTCCGGCGCAACCAACGTAGAGTTCACCCTCGGTCTCGGAGTCGAGGTTGAGCAGAATGTCGCCCTGGAGCAGTCCGGCTTTCAAACCAAAGGCTCCGTCCATACCGGTCTCCTCGGTGGCGGTGAAGAGAGCCTCCACCTGGCCGTGCTCGAGCGTATTGTCCTCAAGGACAGCAAGAACAGCGGCTGCGCCTATGCCATTGTCTGCGCCGAGGGTAGTGCCGTTGGCCGTAACCCACTCACCGTCAATATAGGCCTCGATGGGGTCATTCTCAAAGTCGAAAACCTTATCATTGTTCTTTTGAGGAACCATATCGAGGTGTGCCTGCAAAATTACACCCATGCGATTCTCATAACCGGGCGTTGCGGGCTTGCGCACATACACGTTGCACGCATTATCAACGGTGTATTCGAGATTGTGAGCCTTTGCGAACTCCACGACATACTCGCGAATCTTCTCCTCGTGGTGCGAGGGGTGCGGAATAGCTGCGATTTCGCTGAAGTGTTTCCATACAAGTTCGGGCTTCAATGCTTTAAGATTCTTGTCCATAGTAAAGAAGTTTTATTATTTGTTATTATCTTGATTTTCTGTATTTTCATAATTGTTATTTTGAGCGTTGCTTTGAGTTGCTCCATCGCGGTCAAATGCCTCGACAATATGCTTCACAAGGTCGTGGCGCACGATGTCGCCCTTGTCGAATGTGACAAAGCCGATACCCTTGATTCCCTTGACAATATGCATTGCCCGCGTAAGACCACTATCGCTGCGGCGAGGGAGGTCAATCTGCGTCACATCGCCCGTCACGACAAACTTCGCATTGCGGCCCATTCGAGTCAAGAACATCTTAATCTGCGAGAGGGTAGTGTTCTGCGCCTCATCCAGAATTACAAAGGCGTTGTCGAGTGTGCGGCCGCGCATATATGCAAGCGGGGCAATCTGCACTGTACCCTCTTCGATAAACTTCTGCAACTTTGCGGGCGGAATCATATCATTCAGTGCGTCATACAAGGGTTGCAGGTAGGGGTCGAGCTTATCTTTCAAGTCGCCGGGCAGGAAGCCGAGTTTCTCGCCGGCCTCGACAGCAGGGCGGGTGAGTATTACTCGCTTGACCTGCTTATCGCGCAGGGCTCTGACTGCCAGTGCGATGGCTGTGTAGGTCTTGCCCGAGCCGGCAGGGCCCACGGCGAAGATAAGGTCGCTCGAACGGTAGAGCTCTACGAGTCTTTGTTGGTTAGCCGTGCGAGCGCGTATGATATTGCCGTTATTGCCATATACAATCACATCGCTCAAGTCGGGCGATGTGGTGGAATCTTCACTTGAGATACCTCGCGCAAACGATTGTGCAATAACCTCTTTGGATATGTGTCCGTAGCGATTGTAGTAGGCTATTAATCCGTGCATCTTACGCTCAAAATCCTCGATGTCGCCCTTCGAGCCGAGGACCTTAAGGGTCGAGCCGCGAGCGATGATTTTGAGTTTCGGATGCAGTGACTTTATCTGCTCGATATAGATGTCGTTCACACCGTAAAGTTCGCGTGTATCGACACCTTCGATAAATATCTCTTTATTGGTACTTTCGGTCATATTTTAGAAAAGGTATCCGAATTTGACTGCAATGGTTTGGTATTTTCCATCGAACTCTTCGCCGTTGAAGTTGTGGAGCGAGTTCTTAAAGTAGCCGATATATCGGACATCAATCATATAGCGACCCAGCAGGGCTACGGCCGCACCTGCGCTGTAACCGAATGTCGGCTTGGTGCTACCAAACATCAGCTTATCGCTTTTCGAATCGGTGTAGAAGCAGTTATTCATCACTGTAAAGACGGGGCCGGCATTGATGCGGAAGATGTTGGTAAAACGCAACGAGAGCAGCACCGGAATATCCACCGTGTTTGTCACGATACGCGGTGCTTTAATCTTCGTAGCCCCCGGAATATCAAGACGCATTTTAGCGTGCATATAGTTAATTTCGGGTTGGAGCGCGAAGAATCTTCCGAATTTGATGCCCATATGCAATCCCGCTCCATATCCGATGTGGGGCTTCACGGCAATGCCGGTGGGTGAGTTTTTAATCTCCAGAGTGTTGTAACTTGCGCAGGCCGTAAGTCCCCACTCCATCTTTACGTTCGAGTAGCCTTTTCCACCGCGTTCCTGGGTGAAATCACTGCTCGGATTTGCAGCCGAGAGGGTAGTCGCCGTAGCGAACAAAACGAGTAAAAGTGTCGAAATTCTTTTCATAATATCAATTGAATTTCCAAAGATAGTGTTTTTTCGTGTAAAAGTTGCTCTTTTGTCGCTTTTTATTTGTCAAAAAATAGAGTATCTTTGTGCCGTTGTTTAACAAGCCGCACCGAAACTCGTTGTGATAACGGCTTTTCGAAGCAGGATATTTTACTTTTATTTGAATTATGAGTCTTGTAGCGATAGTAGGACGTCCCAATGTGGGCAAAAGTACTCTGTTCAACCGATTGGTGGGTCAGCGTCAGGCAATTGTTGATGCTACGGCAGGTACTACACGCGACCGCCATTACGGCAAAACCGACTGGAATGGACGCGAATTTTCGGTTATCGACACCGGTGGTTACACCGTCAATAGCGAGGATATCTTCGAGGACGATATCCGCCGCCAGGTAATGCTCGCCATTGACGAAGCTGATGTTATTCTCTTTCTGGTGGAGGTGAATACGGGTGTAACCGATTTGGATATGATGATGGCAGATATCTTGCGCCGTACCGATAAGAAGGTGTTGCTGGTCTGCAACAAGGTCGATAACTACGACCTGATCTACAACTCACACGAGTTCTACTCGCTCGGACTGGGTGACCCCTACTGCATCAGCTCGATGTCGGGTAGCGGTACGGGTGATTTGATGGATGAGATTTTGCGACTTCTGCCCGAGGATTGTGAGGCAGAGTACGCCGAGGAGTTGCCCCGTATCACCATCGTAGGCCGTCCCAATGTGGGTAAATCATCGCTCACTAACGCTCTACTTGGCGAGGAACGCAATATCGTCACCAATGTTGCAGGTACCACCCGCGACTCGATTCATACACGTTACAACAAGTTCGGTATGGATTTCTATCTGGTCGATACGGCCGGTATGCGTAAGAAGGGTAAGGTTACCGAGGATTTGGAGTTCTATTCGGTTATGCGCTCGATTCGCGCCATCGAAAACTCGGATGTGTGCGTGTTGATGTTGGACGCCTCGCAGGGTATCGAGCAGCAGGATCTCAATATCCACAACCTTATCGTTCGCAACCGTAAGGGGTGTGTTATCGTGGTCAATAAGTGGGATCTTATCGAGAAGGGCAACAACACGATGAAGGAGTGGAAGGAGTTCCTCGAGAAGAAGCTTGCTCCGTTTAGCGATATCCCGTTGATTTTCACTTCGGTAATCAACAAACAACGTATCCTGGATGTGTTGCAGACGGCTATTCGCGTCTATGAGTCGCGCCGCCGCCGCATTCCCACCTCGGAACTCAATGACTTTATCCTACCCATTATCGAGGAGACTCCGCCGCCCTCGACCAAGGGTAAGTATATCCGTATCAAGTATGCTACACAGCTACCTACGCCCACGCCACAGTTTGCATTTTTTGTTAATCTGCCGCAGTATATTCGCGAGCCATACCGCCGATTTATCGAGAATAAGATGCGTGAGAATTGGGACTTCTCGGGTGTGCCGATGCAGATTTACTTCAGACAGAAGTAGCCAAAGTTAGCAAAAATGATAAAAAGACCGTTTACGCGGTCTTTTTTTGTTGCTCGTTTGTGAATTATTGCTTAATTTTGAAGGTTGAATGTACTTATCCGAAAAATATGAATTTATCAAAGATAAAAAATGATCTGCAACAGGTGTTGCAACTCGTTGAAGATTGGCACGAAAAGGGTGTCGATGCCATCGAACGTGACCTCGTTCTCGGAATGTTGCGCGAGCTCTACTCGCAGGTGCGTTTCGGTGCTACGCCCGAGCCCGAGAGTATCGCTCCCGAGGAGGAGGGAATCCCTGTCGGGCAGGGAGAGAGTGTCGCAACCGAGCTGGCACATCCTGAGGTTGAAGAGCTGCCCATCGGCATAGCCATCTCGTTGGATGATGTTTTCGAGGAGTTTATGCCCGAGGGACTGATGCCTGAAAGCGTTGCTATGCCGCTTGAACAGGAGCGTGAGGAGGAACCCGCAACAGAGCCCACTGAGGTTAGTGAAGAGCCCGTGGCCAAAGAACCCACTCCGGAGATTGTCAAAGATGAGGTTGCAGAGGTTGTGGAAGAACCCGTGACTGAAGAGCCTGCATCGGAGATTGTCGAAGATAAGGCTGATGAGGTTGTTGAAGAGCTCGCAACCGAGGAGCCTGTACAACCGACCGAGCCGATGGTGGAAGAGCACCCCGCGCAGGAGGAGATTGAAGAAGAGAGTATGGCCGAAATGCCGACTGCAGAGGCCACAGAGGAGATCCCTGAGCCATCAGC
>JBGUTM010000253.1:0-11963 GCA_045133075.1 Alistipes sp.
CTCAACAGTACGGCCATCAGCGAGTGTGCAAGACATAAGAGCCTCCTTGTCAGCAGGGAAGTGAGTGATAGCAGCCTCAGCGATAGCATTAGCGAGTGCCTGGAAATCAGCATTCTTAGCAACGAAGTCAGTCTCGCAACCAAGACCTACTACGATAGCCTTACCCTCGCTTACCTTAGCGATAACAGCACCCTCAGAAGTCTCGCGATCAGCACGCTTTGCTGCTACAAGCTTACCCTTCTCCTTGATGATCTCCTTAGCACGCTCGTAATCGCCCTCAGCGTCAACGAGTGCCTTCTTGCAGTCCATCATACCGGCACCGGTCATCTTACGCAACTTCATTACATCAGCTGCCTTAATCTCTATTGCCATAGTTTTTCTGGTTTTTTCTTTGTTAATAAATTACTCTGCCTGAGCCTCCTCAACAGCAGCAACTACCTCTGCTACAGCAGCCTCCTCAGCATCAACCGAAGCCTTTACAGCCTTCTTGATGCGGGGCTTAGCCTCCTTCTTGGGAGCAGCCTCTACATTAGCCTCTGCCTCGAGAGCCTCTTTCTCCTTCTCGAGCTTGCGCTCCTCAGCACCCTCTGCGATAGCGGCGCAAACTACGTCAAGGATTGCCGAAATCGACTTGGTAGCATCGTCATTTGCAGGTATAACGTAATCAATGTTGGTCGGATCACAACAAGTATCTACCATTGCAAATACGGGGATATTCAGACGATTTGCCTCCTTAACGGCGTTAGCCTCCTTCTGTACGTCCACAACGAACAACGCTGCGGGCAGACGGGTAAGGTCAGCGATAGAACCGAGGTTCTTCTCGAGCTTTGCACGCTGACGTGCGATCTGCAACTTCTCGCGCTTCGAGAAGTTATCGAAAGTACCGTCATTGGTCATCTTGTCGATGGTTGCCATCTTCTTAACGGCCTTTCGTATGGTGGGGAAGTTTGTCAGCATACCGCCAGCCCAACGCTCAGTAACGAAGGGCATACCTACGGCTGCTACCTTTTCGGCTACAATTTCCTTAGCTTGTTTTTTGGTTGCAACGAACAACACGCGGCGACCGCTCTTTGCGATCTGCTTGAGTGCTGCAGCTGCCTCATCCAACTTTACAGCTGTCTTGTAAAGGTCGATGATGTGGATGCCGCCCTTCTCCATAAAGATATAGGGAGCCATTTTGGGATTCCACTTGCGCTTCAAGTGTCCGAAATGAACGCCGGCCTCCAATAATGTATTAAAATCTGTACGTGACATTTTTAATTAACTTGTTTGTGTTTGTTTAATTTTAATCCTCTTTGCATCAACCCCTCGGCAGTGACGCCTTGGTCAATCCGAGAAGTTTTCCGCGATTGGGCAACCGTCAAGTAATACAATATAATATATATAGGTGTAGTCTTGTCGATTTTGTAACCCAAATCGTGCTTTGCCGAAAATTTGGTCCGCTGCGATTAACGCTTGCTGAACTGGAACTTGCGGCGTGCTCCGGGCTGACCGGGCTTCTTACGCTCAACCTCGCGCGAGTCACGAGTGAGGAAACCGTTCTTCTTCAATACCGAACGATACTCAGCGTTTACCTCGCACAGAGCGCGGGCAATACCCATACGGGCTGCCTCTGCCTGACCCTTGATACCTCCACCATCAAGATTGATGGTTACGTCGAACTGACCCTCGGTCTCGGTTACCAGCAGCGGCTGCTTAACCTCGTAACGAAGAATCTCCAACGAGAAGTACTCATCAAGTGATCTGCGGTTGATTGTAATTTGACCCTTACCCGGCTTCACGAATACGCGAGCCACAGCTGCCTTACGGCGACCAACGGTGTTTACAACTTCCATAGTCTTTACTTAATCTCGTTTAATTTAATAGTTTTGGGGTTCTGTGCAACGTGGGGATGCTCCGCACCTGCATAAACCTTAAGATTTTTGAAGAGGTGATCTCCAAGACGGGTCTTGGGGAGCATTCCGCGAACGGCCTCCTCGATAACAAACTCGGGCTTGCGGGAGAGGTACTCTGCGGGGGTAGCGAAACGCTGACCTCCGGGATAGCCCGTGTGACGTACATAGACCTTGTCGGTCATCTTCTTACCGGTGAGCTTCACCTTCTCGGCGTTGATAACGATAACGTAGTCACCGCAATCAACGTGGGGAGTGTAGCTCGGCTTGTGCTTTCCACGCAAGATCTTCGCGATCTGCGATGAAAGGCGACCCAATACCTCGTTGGTAGCGTCAATGACAACCCACTCCTTGTTGACAGTTGCCGCATTCGCCGAGATAGTTTTGTAGCTTAATGAATCCACTGTGTTTTACGTTTAATTAATACTGTTAATTGTTGTAATCCTACCCGCACTTTGCGGGTGCGCAAAGATAGACAAAATTTTCGAGATACAAAAACAACCTTATAAAAAAAGAGAATTTTCGGCCTTTTACCACCGAAAACCCTCTTTTTTATACCTCTTTTATGCGTTTTATCAGAAATTCACTCTTGCACCTGCTGTAAAATGGATACCCAAGTCGCGATACCAAGCCCAGCGATAGATCTTCATATTGGCAAGATTGCGACCCTCTACAAAGATTGAACAGCTCTTCGTCACCTTCCAATCCACATCAAGCGAGAGGTTAGCGTAGAATGGAGTAATAACCGTGCGCTTACGCATATTTGCCGGCTCGGGAGCCTGCTCGGGGTCGATACGCTCGATGCTGGTCCACTTTGCCTTACCATAGAAGTCAGCCGAGGCTCCAACCGACACCTTGCCAAAATCGTAACGAACCTTGAAGTAACCATCAACCGGTGCTCGACCGCCATCAATGGCAATCTTACGCTCGCCGAGGTGAATATCGGCGAAGTCGTTGATGATATAACCGTGGATACCTGCCGACATCACAAGGCGGTTAATGGGTTTATAATCCATCTCGAGATTGAGCGAGAGCACATTACGGCGAGCCGTTTCGGCACGTAGCCATTGGAAGTCGTAGTTGTACCAATAGATACTATTCTCGATAAACGACATTCCTGCGTGCAGGCGATATGCAAACTTATCTTTTGCAAAGCGGCCTTCGATACCGAATCGCATATCGTAATTGACCGTATTGGGCAGCGAGAACTGACGCTCGGTAAACTCGACATAGGGGTTACGCTGAATAAGCGAGTGGAAGCTGTTATTCTCAATCGAGGACTCAATCTCTATAAACGGAGTCACGATATCGCGATGGCCGACATTGAGTGAAGCCTTGACCGTGGGCAGTACACTATGCGAGGCCTTCGTGCGGCCCTTCACGCGGTCGTAGCAATAGTCGGCACCGACCAACAGGTGCAACAGGTCAGATTTATATCCATATCGCAAGCCTGCAAATAACATATTATCGGCATATCGAGCCAAATCCTTAAATCCCCAGCGGCCGTCATAGCCTGCAGCCAACTCGAAGTAGTGACGCTGCTTAAACTCGCGAGCAACACGACCCTTAACGCCGGCGTGAGCCTCCTGCAGACGGCGTTGGTTCTCATCGAGCCAGCCCGCCTTGTCGTTAAAGTAGTTGCCATAGAGAGCTATATCGAAGTTGATGCGCGAAAGGTCGGTAAATGTATCACCAAAGCGCAGTTTGAGGTTTATATCCTCGTAGTCGATCTCTGCACCATCTCCAACGTAGCGGTGATAATTCTCGGTGTTATAGTTCACATCGCCCTCGAAGATACGTTTACCGCAGTAGAGACCACCGGCTGCTCCCACACGGTTCTGCATCTGCATAGCCTTAGTCATAACCTTCTGCGGGTAATTCGGCAGCTTAGCATACTCGCCGTGATGGTTCAGATAGGCCAGCAGGTAGCCTACCCTCTCACGATGAATCGAGGCATAAGCATCTCCCACGGTATTGAGCGGATAGCCAACACCGGCCTTGACATAGAAATTATTGGAGCGATTAAACTCCCAATAGGTTACCGTTGCAGGTTTGAAGCTATGGGTTGTGAGCGATGTAGAGTACATCTTCGGCGCAATCGAGTAGTCAATCTCGGGACGCATCTTCACCGTATCGACCATATTGGGTTCGATGGGTAGTTTTACCGCATCAGCCACCTCGGGGACGTAGGCTTTGGTCACCTCCACCTGCTTGGTCACCTGCGCCCTTGCCGCCACGGGCAGAGCCACAGCCACAAGGCCTAAAACTATCGTAAATATCTTTTTCATCATCATAATCAGCGGATAGGCAGTTTCTTAATTGAGTTGCGAAATACGGGCCTTGGCCTCATCAACAATTCCGTCATCGGTCGGAGTATATCCGTCAGCTACACTCTGGTAGGTTGCACGAGCCTGGAAAGTATCTCCCTTCGAACGATAGATATCGCCCAGCAGGATAAATGCCTTACCCAACCAATAGGAGTGTGGCGAATTTTTGTCGGCAAAGGCATAGACCAACTTCTCGGCCTGATCGACATTGCCAGCCTTATATTCGTGGTCGATAACAAGATATGCAGCCTCAGCACCCTCGATATGGCGTACATCCTCACTCAATATCTTGAAGAGCTCGACAGCAGCCTCATCGCCGCGTTTATGCAGCACCTTTGCCTTTACATAGCGGGACTCACGCACTGCCGTCTCACCGGCAAACTCTTGAGCCAGCACATCATCGGCCATAGCCACCAGCTGCTCATCATTACCATAGGCCTTAACCGAACGAACATAACCCTCCATAGCCTCGTTACGCAGCGGCTCCTGCGTCTCGACATCGTATAGTTTGCGGAATGCTCGGGCAGACTCTTCATATCGGCCCTGCTCCCAGGTGTATTGCGACAGCTTATCCAGCACACGCATCGTATACTGGCTCACGGGACGCTCGGCCAGGGCGAACATTGTTCGAACAGCATCATCCGGGCGGTCACCCTTCAGGTAACAGTCACCCAGGTAGAAGAGTGCATCGTTCAGGTAGTATCCCTTCGGGAAGTTGGCCACATAATTCTCGAGCGGCTGCACAGCCTCCTCGATACGACCTGCCACATAAATCTTCTGTGCCGACTCAAACGAGAGCGAGTCGCGTGCCATCTGGCTCAAGTCGCACTCCACACCCGCCTTCTCGGCATAGGTGAAGTAGGTATCAACATCGCCCGTGGTGACATATATCTCACGCACACTGCGCAAAGCCTCCTTTGCCGCCGTAGAGTGAGGATCCTTGGCGATAACCTGATCGTAATACTTGAGCGAAGAGGGTGCATCGTGCAGATTGAAGTATGCCAGACCCAGGTCAAGCAGTGCTTGAGTATGGTTCACCGAGCTCGGATAGTTCTCGACAAAGAGTTTGAGCATCTCGGCACCGTTGCGATATTGCTCCTGTGCTATGTAGGTGCGGCCCAATTCGAAGGTTGCATCATCTACATAGTCACCGCGGTCGGCAGTTACAATCGAGCGCAGAGCCTCGATTTTGCCCGAGGTACGGCCCAAGATTCCGAGTGCAATAGCACGCTGATATTGCGAGTAATAGCTCTCGGTAGTACCGATAGCGGCAGCCTTCTCGTAGCACCCCACGGCCGACTTGAACTCGCGCAACGAGTAGAGGGCATCACCATAGCGGTTCCACGCATCGGCGCGGTAACTATCAGCCGTGCGATACGTGTCCACAAAGGTCGAGAACGAACGCTTGGCATTTGCCATATTACCCATCGAGAAGTAGGCGTAACCCAGATTGTAGAGAGCCATCTTATACTCGCGCTCGCTCTGTGGTGCACGGTCGAGATAGTGACGATACTTCTCCACAGCCTTATCGTAGTCGCCACGACCATAGGCTATCTCTCCGAGCCAGAAGGCTCCGAGGGCACCATACTTCGGGCTCACGCCAATCAACACCGACTCTTCGAGCATCTTTTCGGCCTTCTCATCGTCACCATTCGAATATGCCTCCAGAGCGTTGAAATATGTAATCTTCTGCAATGCTGCACGGATACTACCATCGGGATTGGACAGAGTCTTAATGGCATTGTAAGCATTCTCGTAGTTGCTCGAATTGAAGTACGCCGCAATGAGCAGTTCGCGAGCCTGTTGCAGACGCTCCGAAGATGGATACTTCTCGATATAGCGAGTCAGGATATTGACTGCAGCATTGAAAGTTCCGCCACCCAACTCGTACTGCAATTTACCATAATTGAAGAGGGCATCCTCGGCGATAGCGGCATCAAATTTATCATTCGAGGCCATCGCAAAGGCACTGCTGGCCATCTTCTTATCTCCGTTTTTGAGATAGCAATCTGCCAGGTGGTACGAGGCATTCTGAGTCAGCGCATCATCCGCACCACACACCTTCTGCAACACGGGTTGTGCCTGGTGGTAATTGGCAGTACGATAGAGCGAATAGCCGAGGATATAGTTCTCATTGCGACCCATCTGGCCGCCCGACTTCTCGAATGCACGGATGTAGTCTGCCGCCTTACGGAAGTTGTTCATCCTAAACCACGACTCTGCCATAATACGTTGCAGATCTTTGGCCTGCTCCTTGGAGGATTTGGGCAGAAGAAGCTCGCCCTCCTTGACTACGTAGGGATAGTTACCCTCCTTATACTCGATTTGGAGCAGGTAGTAGGGCACCAACTCCCCATACGCCTCACTCGACTTAAGCGAGGTGAAGGCCCTCTTCGAGGTTGCGTAATCGCCACGCACATACTCGATGTAAGCCTTGTAGTAGGTTGCGTGGTCGGCAAACTCACTACCCACACCCACTCGGTTAAAATAGGCGTATGCGGCATCGTAATTCTTGTCGAGGAACTCGATATAGCCCATACGGATATCATACTTCTCGCGTTCCTCAGGGGTGAGGATTTTGTAATTGACATTCGAGAACTCCTCGCGAGCCTTCGCATACTCGTTACGTGTACAGTAGTGCATAGCCAGCGAGTAGTAGATATTGTTGTTGTAGGTCGAGCCCTTATGACGCTTCATAAAGTCGAGCATCTGTCGCTCGGCATCAGCCTCACCCAACTGCACGGCGCACATCACCAGATAGTAGTCGGCCATCTGCTGCTCGGCAACAGCGGTCGAGGGGAGAATCTCCTTAACCTTGATAAATTGATGACGGGCATCACACCATCGGCCTGCATCGAAGAGTTCTACTCCTCGCGTGATTGACGAGGAGGGCTCACGATGAGTTGCAACGGCTGCCCACGAGGTCGATAACACAAGTGTTATCAGCACTATAAGAGTTTTACGCATATTATTCCAAAATATATTGCGCAAATATAACGATTTTTGCCGAGAAATCATCTATCGGGTATCATATTAAAGAGAAAAAATGCCTCTTTGAGGCAATATATTACACCCAAGCCCAAAATCGGGAACGATTATTGCCCCCGAGAGCGGTGATTATTCACCAAAACATTAACTATTATGAGAGTAGAAGTTAAAATCGAATGGTGCCACGACACCAGCTTCCGCCTTGCCAACGGCGTAAAATGCGATTCGCTGAACCCCAAAGAGATGATGCTCTATGCCACAGCCGAGTGTGCAGGCATAACCATTATGAGCATCCTGGCCAAGGAGAGAGTCAAGCCCAAGAGCCTCGAAATTACTATGAGTGGCGAGCTCGATACCGATACGGTAATGGCCAAGAGCATCTACAACTCGCTACACATCCTCTACAACGCCGAGTGCCGCCATCTGGAGGAGCAGAACAAGGTCAGCCACGCCATACGCCTGGCAAACGATACCTACTGCGGTACGTTGCAGATGATGCGCAAGATTGCTCCCGTATCACACGAGATATCCATCGTCAGCAGCGAAACTATCTGATTTTCAATTATCAGCCACAAAAAAACGGCGTTTTATCTGGCTGTAATTCGCTGATAATCCGACACTGCAACCGCATAGTTATACTGTGCGGTTATTGTGTTGGTGTATAGTTGCAGCCAGCTGATTTGAGCCTGCAACACATCGAGAATCGTAGTAATACCCTCGCTGTATGAGTAGGTGCTGATTTCGAGATTCTCGTGGGCAATCTCCATACTGCGCATCGAAGTCTCGACCTGTGCATTGCTATCGACCAACGTCACCCAACCATTCATCTCCTCACGCATAATATCGTCATAGAGCTGTTCCTGCGCCAGTGTGCTCTGGCGACTGCGCTCGCGAGCTGCCGCCACCGCACGATGGCGTTCGCCCCAATGAAAAATAGGCACACTGACCTGAGCAAAGAGGGAGCCGTTAATCTCGGTCTGGCCCGTTCTATTTGGTGAATACGGAGCCCACACGCCACCTATACCAACGCTGATTTGTGGGTTGAACGGAGCTCGAGCCGAACGCACCGCCACCTCGGCACGTTGGCGCGAAAGATCCGAGGCAGCATAGTCCGGACGCGAAGCCACGATATTCTCGAAGGGGACCCTCGCGGGCAGAGGTATCGAATCACGAATAGTCTGCGAGAGTTCGACATCCTCCTCGAGGTGTACGCCGCGCAGGATGTTGAAGTTGTGCATCGCTACCGAGTAGTTCTGCTCGGCAACCGACAGTTCGTACTCGGCCGCACTCAAGCGCGAATCTATCTGTAAGACATCACCTTTGGCGATATATCCCTCCTCGAAGCGAGCATCGACCAATGACTTCAGCGAACGTATAATTTCGACATAACGGCGCACCGACTCGAGATACTGTGCCATAGCCGACAGTGTCCAGTAGGTGTGGTCGGCAGCATAGCGCACATCGAGCATTGCGAAAGCCTCGTTGCAGAGTGCAATATCGTAGTCGAGCTGTGCCCCCTTCCACGCAGCACGCACCGCTCCTCCGGCATAGAGAGTCTGGACAATCTGTGGCTGGAGCGAGAAGTCC
The DNA here is from genome assembly GCA_045133075.1 of Alistipes sp. Taxonomy (GTDB): domain Bacteria; phylum Bacteroidota; class Bacteroidia; order Bacteroidales; family Rikenellaceae; genus Alistipes. The sequence goes on from JBGUTM010000253.1 coordinate 8,795, forward strand.
CAATGGCGCACCCCTTCAACGTGCCGAAAAGGCACCGAGAAAGAGCCATTGACCGCCAACGAGGGGAGAAACCCGCTCTTGGCCCGACCCATATTTTCACGAGCCTCCTCGCTCTGGGAGTTGCGGGTTTTGAGTAACAAGCTATACTCCATAACGCTCGTGCGATACTCCTCGAGCGAGATTTGTGCCCTTGCCGTAAGGGTCATTGCCACAAAGGCTGTAATCAAAGCATATTGTCTCATAATCATTTCTGCACTTGTATTCCATAAAACAGAGCATAAGTCACCGGCAGCACAAAAATTGTCAGTAGCGAAGCCACCAGCAATCCGCCCATAATCGTTGCCGCCATACCTCCGAACATCGAGTCGAAGAGCAGGGGTAACATACCGAGAATCGTGGTTCCCGAGGCGAGTATCACCGGCACCGCACGACTACGCACAGCCCGCATAAGAGCCTCGGCAGCACTACCCTCGCCACGCAAACGCTCCTCGCCAATCCTATCAACCAGAATCACTGCATTCTTGATATTCATACCCACCAGGCCGAGCAGACCGAGCAGCGAGAAGAAGTTGAAGCTCTTGCCGAAAACGGCCAATCCCAAAACTACCCCGACAAAAATCAGAGGAATCATCGCCAAAATCACAATCGGATCGCGGTAGTTGCGGAACAGAAGCAGCAAGGTGGCAAAAATCAACAACAGCGTGAGAGGCATATACTTTGCCAGAGCCTCGTTCGACTCGACCTGATTCTCCTGCTCGCCAAAGACCTTATAGGAGTAGTCCACGGGCAGAGTTACCGACTGCACCGTCTTGCGTTGCAACTCCTCGAAGAGTTGTCGGGCATTGACACCATAGGCCGGGTCACACTGCGCCTTCATCACGCGGCGGCGATTGTAGCGTTTAATAACCCCTATATCGAATCCGAAATCGAACTTGCTGACCGTCTGCTCAACCGAGTAGACATTACCACTTCCCGAGAATACGGGCAGAGCCTGTAAGTTGGTCAGGTTATAGTCGTTGATATTCTCATCCTTGAGCAGTATGGGCATAAATTGGTCGCCACGGCGATACTCGCCCAGAGTGTAGCCCTCGGTGGCGATGGTTATGCCCTGTGCCATACGGTTACGGCTGACACCTATGCGCTGCCCCTTCATCTGCGAGTAGGATGGCAACCACGCCGGTCGGCGATTACCCCAGCTGTTACGCACATTATCGCAACGCTCATCCTCGCGCATAATCTGCTCAACTACAGAGGTCAAGCGTACAAGAGTGTCGATATTGTCACCGATAAAACCCAGCTCGATAGTTGCATCCGGCACCGGTGCCAGGGCAAAGAGCGATGAGCGCAACCACACATCGGGATAGTTGTCTGCAACATACTCCTCAAAACGGCGTTCGACCTCGGCAGTACGGCGTTTGGAGTGGAGTTCTACGAGCATATTTCCGAAGTTGGGACGAGCAGCCACGCTGCTACTTGCCAGATAGTAGCGTGGAGGTGTCCCTCCCGCCGTAACAGAGACGTGACTAACCTCTGGTTGTGCAAGCAACCACTCAGACATCTCAAGCATTACACTCTCGGTCTGGAGTATATTGTGACCCTCGGGCAGAATCACATCGGCCCTAAAGTAGGGTTTATCGAGCGTGGGAAAGAAATTTTGAGGCATCCTACCCATCACCCATAGCGACCCCACGAACAGAATTAAGGCAGTGGTAATTGTCAGCCATCTATGGCGCAACATTGCCATCAGGATTCGGTCGAACATTCTCTCAAGGCGTTGCGAGCCCTCACCTCGAGATGATGGCACACGCAACAGACCTCGACCAAAGAGCGGTGTCTGCGTAAGAGCCAACACCCAGCTCAACAATAGCGACACGGCGATAACCACAAACAAAGGTTTGACAATCTCGGCCACGGATGAGGGTGCCAGGTAGAGCGGCAAGAACGAACATATCGCAATCAGAGTTGCCCCGAGCAGGCCCCACTTCGAACTGGTGGCTCCGCCCAGCACCGCCCTATTGCGCTCCACGCCTCGCGACATCAACCCACGGGCATTGTCTGTAACCACAATGGCGTTATCGACCAACATTCCCATTGCGATAATAAATCCCGCCAGCGAGGTACGATTAAGCCCCTGACCCAGCATCTGCATAAAGAGCATAGTACCGCCTATCGAGAAGAGCAGCGAGGAACCGACCACAACACCTGCTCTCAACCCCATAGCCAGCATTATAATCAACACAACGATAGCCACCGACTCGGCCAAATTGAGCAGGAAGGCGTAGTTTGCCTCGCGGGCGATACGATTTTCGGGATAGAGCACCGTGAGCGACATACCCACCGGCATATCTCTCGAGATACGTCCCATCAGGGCATCAACCCTATCGCCGACCTTGACAACATCAACCTCGGGCTCAGTCGAGATGCCGATACCGATAGCCCTCTCACCGTCAATATGCATCACAGCCGCAGGGGGTGAACGATACTCCAGTTCGACTCTGGCCATATCACCCAAGCGATACTGCCTGCCATCCGAGGCTGTAAGAATTTGATTCTCGATATCCTCAAGGCTCTTGTAGGTACTACCCTCCAGAATCTCGATTTCCATAACGCCGGCAATCTTCTCGCCCGTATTGACGATGCGATTTTGTTGGCTGATTGTCGAGATGATACTCTCGGGACGTATGGCAAAGTTAGCGAGCGTACCTATGGATATGTAGACATTGACCACGGGCGACTGTTCGCCGTAGAGGGTCACCTTCTGCACGCCATCAATGGTAAGGAGGCGCGTCTTGATATGTTGTGCTGCCTGGCGCATCTCATCCCACGAGTAGCCCCCATCGGCCGAGAGTCCATAGTAGATACCGTAGACATCGCCAAAATCGTCACTCACCGTAACATCCGAGACTCCGTCCGGCAGTTGCGGGCGTATGTTGAGTATCTTACGGCGCAGTTCGTCCCACAGTTGCGGTATCTGGCGCGGAGGGGTCGCAGGCTCAACCTCGACCACAATACGCGCCGACCCAAAAGTAGACTCAGAGGTGATTTTATCAATCATACGCATCGACTGCACCTCTCGTTCGATAGGCTCGGTGACCAACTGCTCGACCTCGAAGGGATTGGCTCCGGGATAGGACACCGTAATCACGGCACTCTTGATGACAAAGGTCGA
>JBGUTM010000254.1:0-1684 GCA_045133075.1 Alistipes sp.
ACATCGCAAACTATTTATTGACGAGTATTTCAGACTTAAATACAAGTGAAAAATGCGGGCAAACACCCGCATTTATGTACTAATTTTGACCAATAAGCGAAAACCGCCCCGATTTTATGTACTATTTTGACCAATAAGCCGCCATTATTAAGGTGATTAACAGACACAAAAAAAAAGCAAGGATTGCTCCTTGCTTTCTGTCGTGCCCAGGACGAGACTCGAACTCACACGACCCTAATTAGTCACTACCCCCTCAAAGTAGCGTGTCTACCAATTCCACCACCTGGGCTTTTCCCGTTTTGGGTGTGCAAATATAGACACTATTTTTATAACTACAAAACTTTTTTAGATTTTTTTATCATTCAAACTGCTTTTTGTATATTTTGCACACTATCCCCAACTCAACCGTAGGGGTGTAGAATTGTATATAATCACCATATAATATATGTATACCACAACTCTTCTCCTTGAGCGACAAATCGACAAAACACGACAAAAATTTTTGTGTAAAATTTTGATTTACCGACACTTTGTCGTATCTTCGCGGTCGAAATCAGGCATTTATGGGGTACAGACTTCGGGTCTGCGCTGAGTGATGCCGTAGGTAACACATTAAAAAACAACAATTTACAATGAAAACTATCCAGATTAACGCCGTAAATCGCGGCGACTTCGGAAAGAAGGCAACTAAGGCTGTACGCCGTGAGGGTCTTATCCCCTGCGTACTCTATGGTGGTGGCGAGAACGTAGCTTTCGCTATCGATGTAAAGGCTGTTAAGCCCCTGATCTACACTCCCGCATCGTACATCGTTGAGCTCAAAATCGATGGCAAGGTCGAGAAGGCCGTTATGCGTGATGTACAGTTCCACCCCGTTCGCGAGGAGATTCTCCACATCGACTTCTACCGTGTACAGGATGGTAAGCCCGTGGCTATCGCAATCCCCGTTCGTTTGACCGGTAACGCAGAGGGTGTTAAGGTCGGTGGTAAGCTCGCTCTCTCGGCTCGTAAGCTGATGGTTAGCGGCCTCGAGGCAAACCTCCCCGATGAGCTCGTAGTAGACGTAACTCCGCTGAAGGTTGGTCAGACCATCTTCGTTGGTGACCTGCAGTTCGAGGGTCTTTCGTTCATCACCCCCGCAACTACCGCAGTTTGCGCAGTTCGTGTAACTCGTGCTTCACGTGGTGCAGCTGCTGCACAGAAGTAGTAGCCTCAAACCGATAACCTCGGTATGAAATATCTGATTGTTGGATTGGGAAATATCGGCGCCGAGTACGCCAATACCCGACACAACATAGGCTTTAGAGTGTTGGATGCCTTAGCTGAGGCATCCAACGCTACGTTTACGGCAGGACGCTACGGCTCAACAGCAACTATCAAGCATAAGGGACGCACCTTGATTCTACTCAAGCCATCGACATATATGAACCTCTCGGGTAAGGCCGTGCGCTACTGGCTCGATGCCGAGAAGATCGAGATGCAGAACCTGCTGGTCATTGTCGATGATATAGCCCTCCCATTCGGAACCCTCCGCATGAGAGCCAAAGGCAGCGATGGTGGCCACAATGGTTTGAAGAATATCAACGAGTTGCTCGGCCGCAACGACTACTCACGCATCCGCTTCGGTATCGGCGGCGACTTCGCACGCGGACACCAGGTGGACTACGTTCTGGGCGAGTGGAGCGA
>JBGUTM010000255.1:0-5328 GCA_045133075.1 Alistipes sp.
GTCTATGCTCTCGCCCTCGTCAATAAGCACGGGGCCCGATGCGAGGATGTTGTCGTACTTGGCGGCGTAAACACTCTCTTCGCCCGCCTTGCAGTGGTCGATGATGATGCCCTTTTTGGTTGCGCATACAACACCATCCACGCGCTCCTTCTCAAAGTCGGCAGTTACGGCTATCTGTTTGCCGCCGAGCTGCAGGAAGGTCGATGGGAGGTCGATTTTGACATTCCAATAGCCGGCATTGATGCCGAAGTCGGCACTCTGAGCTGTGGCGGTTTTTGAGAGTGGAGTGAGGGCTTCAGGCAGAACTATTGTGGAGGTAAAACGCTTCGGAGAGTAGCATATTACCGAGATTGTCTGCGGTGAGTCGAAGAGGTTTACGCGCTCGATGGTGTAGCCTGTGGCACCCTTGGGGAGGTTGAGCTCTTTGCGTGGAGCCGCAGCGAAGGTTTCAGCATCGCTGGCTTGCGCCATTGCCGACATCGCAAATAGAGATGTCGCTACAAACAGAAGTAATTTTTTCATAGAGGTATGTGTTAATTTAAGTGTTTACTATCTCAAAATTATCTTTTTTGTGTTAAACCTCCAAATTTTTGATTAAATTTGCTACTGCAAAAACTCAAAACTACTTATGCTATGAAAAGATTTTTTATCTCATTATTGGTGCTGGCAGTATCTGCGGTGACCGCATCAGCACAGATTGTTAAACCCTTGCCCGAGCCCTCTCTGAAGGAATACCGTAAGGCCGTGAAGACTATTATGTATAAGACCAACGGTCACGATATCACCGAGAAACGTATGGCTGCGATGGAGACTACCCAGGCTGTGCTCAACCGCTTTACCAATAAGGAGTGGAGTGCGTATCTTGATGAGAGCGACCCTGTAAAGGTTGCCCAGGCCGAGCAGGTGGGCGTTCCCTACTTCCTGCGCAAGTCGTTTGAGAAGGTGCGCAAAGAGGTGTGTAAGACAAAGGTCAAGGAGGGTACGGTGGCTGTGTGGCTGCTCTACAATATGGGATACATCATCAAGACCCCGACATCGACTTTCGGTATTGACGTGAATTCGCGATACGCGGAGGAGTTGCTCGATGAGCTCGATTTTGTGATGATTACTCACGCTCACGGCGATCACCTTCGCAAGAACGTAACCGATGGTATGACCAAGCGTAATAAGCCGATCTTTGCTTCTTTCGATGTCAAGGATGCGAATGTGACAAAGATAACCGATGGCGGTATTATACAAATGGGCGATATTACCATCCGTACTACCATTGGTGACCACAACAAGAAGTGGCACCTCGATGTGACTTCATACGAGATTGACTGTGGCCCCAAGACCAATAATACAGTGATTTACCATACGGGCGACTCGCACAACTATAAGCAGCTCAACCCCCAAAAACAGGTTGATATCTTTATTCCCCATATGGCTGTCGGTCTGAATATTCAAGGTGCTATTGACAAGTTCAACCCTCACCACGTCTTCCTCTCACACCTTCAGGAGCTCGGCCACCGCATCGAGAAGTGGCGTTGGACATTCCACGATGCCTTGAAGTTGAAGAGCAAACTCAAGCACGACCATATTTGGATCCCCTGCTGGGGCGAGAAGGTAGTCTACAACCGTGCCGATTGGGAGTAGTTTGCGTAGGAATAGTAATAAAATTGAGTGCCGAATTTTGCTCGGCACTCAATTTTTTTGCTGATAGATTATGTCTGAAAAAGCACTTGTGTGCTTTTAATTATCAATAGATTAATACTGCTCCTTCTCGTTGGGGAAGTCGAGTGACTTGACATCCTCGACATACTGCGATACCGCATCGGTCATCACCGTATGCAGGTCGGCATAACGGCGCAGGAATCGGGGTGAGAAGCCCTTGTTGATACCGAGCATATCGTGGATGACCAACACCTGACCATCACAGCCGGCACCAGCACCGATACCTATTGTTGGGATTGTCAGCTCCTGTGATACGCGGGTTGCCAGCGATGCGGGAATCTTCTCGAGAACGATGGCAAAACATCCTGCCTGCTCCAGAAGGTGTGCATCACGCACCAACTTCTCGGCCTCGGCCTCCTCCTTGGCGCGTACCGAGTAGGTGCCAAACTTATGGATTGATTGGGGTGTAAGTCCGAGGTGACCCATCACGGGGATTCCAGCCGAGAGAATACGCTGTACCGACTCGAGAATCTCCTCGCCACCCTCCATCTTGATAGCATCGGCCTCGGTCTCCTTCATAATGCGGATAGCCGAGTCGAGAGCCGTCTTGGAGTTACCCTGGTAGGTACCGAAGGGGAGGTCTACGACAACTAATGCTCGCTTCACTCCACGAACTACCGCGCGAGCGTGATATATCATCGCATCGAGCGTAATGGGCAGGGTCGATTCGTAGCCGGCCATCACGTTGGCAGCCGAGTCGCCGACCAAAATCACGTCAATACCTGCATTATCGACAATTTTCGCCATCGAAAAGTCGTAAGAGGTGAGCATTGCAATCTTCTCACCACGCTGTTTCATCTCCGTCAGGCGGAGTGTCGTTACGGGACGAACTGTACTTTCAACTGACATATTTCGAAAAATTTTTAGACTGTGTTTTACTGAAATTTATAACAAACTTTGTGACAATTTCGTGACACAAAGTTATCGTTTTAATCCGATTTGGCAAAAGAAATCCCACAAAACCACACCTCCACTCACCGAAACATTCAGAGAGTGCTTGGTGCCCACCTGGGGAATCTCGATTGCGCCGTCACACATATCGACTACACTCTGCTCGACACCCATAACCTCATTGCCGAAAACGATGGCATATTTAATCCCTTTATCGGCTTGGAAATCGTTTAGCATTACGGCACCTTCGACCTGTTCTATGGCCAGGATGCGATAGCCATCATCGTGCAGATACTCAATACATTCTGTAGTTGTGGGGTAGTGGCTCCACGATACGCTCTCCTCGGCTCCGAGGGCGGTCTTGTGAATCTCTCGGTTGGGGGGTGTGGCCGTGATGCCGCATAGAGCGATATGTTCGATTGCAAAGGCGTCGCCCGTGCGGAAGAACGAGCCTACATTTTGTGCTGAACGGACATTGTCCAGCACTACTGTAACGGGGGTTTTTGCCTGCTGGGCAAACTCCTCAATCGAGGGACGGCCGAGCTCGGCGTTGGTAATTTTTCTCATTGTTGCGATTCTTTGCCGCAAAGTTACGAAAAATCAAAAAAAATAACTACTTTTGAGGTTGATTTGGACCCATTGTGCCCGAAAAGATAGGTGCGAAGAATGAATAAAAGATTTTCGATAATTGCTTTACTGCTGACCTTGGTTGTCTATGTGGCACAGGGTCAGGATATTGCACACGCTCCTGCGCGTGATGTCGCCGAGCAGGAGGCCCTCTTTTTTGATGGAGAGGTAGCCACACACTTCGATAATGCGGAGTGTGACGGTAACGATATCGGCTATTCACGAACAATTTTTGCCGTGAAGCTCGTCCCGACCATCGGATATCGTTTCGGTAAGGGTGGCCGTCATTCGGTGGTGGCCGGTGCCGAACTGCTCAAGGATTTCGGCTCGAAGAAGTTTTTGAACGAGGCCCGACTTGTGGCCTACTACCGCTATAAAGACGAGAAGTGGGGCGCATATGCTGGAGCTTTCAAACGTGACGAGCTTATCGGACACTATTCACGTGCATTCTTCTCGGACTCGACCCTGATTTACAATGGTACGGTGCAGGGTGTGGCAGGTCACTACCTCTCGGAGCGTATGTTTGCCGAGCTGTCGGTCGATTGGAACGGCCTCTACTCGCCTGACACGCGCGAAGAGTTCCGTGTGTTGGCTTCGGTCGGAGGTAACTTCGCTAAGTGGTTCAATGCGGGCTTGTCACTCTCGTTACAACACTATGCCAACAAATCTACCTTCCGTGGCAATGTGGTCGATAACGCTCTGGCTAACGCCTGGCTGGGTGCGCGATTCAAGGCCTTCTTCGACTTTGACGTGCGTCTGGGATACTTGCAAGCCTACCAGCGAGATCGCCGCACGGATGATGCTGCACGCTTCCCAATGGGTGGTGAACTATATCTGAAAATCAGCCGCTGGGGTGTCTATATCGACAATAACCTCTATGTAGGTGAGAATCTTATGCCGCTCTACAATGTGATAGGCAACGATGGCTTGAAATATGCCGATGGTCTCTATACGGGCGATGTTATGTATGGCACAACAAGCAAAATATACAACCGCACAGGTGTCGGCTACGAGCGCAAGTTCAGCCGCGATAGAGTGTCGGTCAAGGCGGAGTTGGTACTGCAATATACGGGAACAAAGGTGATGTGTTCACAGCTTGTGGGCATCTCGGCAAAGTTCGCTCCGACAATTTATGATAAATCAAAACACAAAAAATAGATTTTTTTTACAAGTATGGTAACAGCAACCAATGAGACAACACGAGAGAAGTCGTTGAACTTCCTCGAGGAGATTATCGAAGAGTCGATTGCAAAGGGTGAAACGCGAGTACAGACCCGCTTCCCGCCCGAACCCAACGGCTATCTGCATATCGGACACGCAAAGAGTATCTGCATCAACTTCGGTTTGGCAAAGAAGTATGGCGGCCTTTGCAACCTGCGTTTCGATGACACAAACCCCGTAAAGGAGGATGTGGAGTATGTTGATTCGATCAAGCGCGATATTCAGTGGCTCGGCTTCCAGTGGGCTGTGGAGCGTTACGCTTCGGACTACTTCGATCAGCTCTATGATTGGGCTGTGGAGCTTATCAAGAAGGGCTTGGCCTACGTTGATGACCAGACCCAGGAGCAGATTCGTGAGGGTCGTGGTACTGTCTCGGTGCCGGGTACTTCCTCGCCGTGGCGTGATCGTTCGGTGGAGGAGAACCTCGACCTCTTTGAGAGAATGAAGGCCGGTGAGTTCGCTGATGGCGAGAAGGTGCTGCGTGCCAAGATTGATATGGCTCACCCCAATATGCTCTTCCGTGACCCGATTATGTATCGTATTCTCCACACGGAGCACCACCGTACAGGTAATAAGTGGTGTATATACCCGATGTACGACTACGCACACGGCCAGAGCGACTCTATTGAGAAGATTTCCCACTCGATTTGTACACTCGAGTTTGATGTTCACCGCCCGCTCTACGACTGGTTTATCGAGGCACTTGAGATCTATCCCTCGCACCAGTACGAGTTCGCGCGTCTGAACCTTACCTATACAATGATGTCGAAGCGTAACCTGCTCAAGCTCGTTAATGAGGGTGTGGTTATGGGCTGGGATGATCCCCGAATGCCGACCATCTGCGCCCTGCGCCGTAAGGGTTATACCCCTGCATCG
>JBGUTM010000256.1:0-1874 GCA_045133075.1 Alistipes sp.
GTTCTACTCATTGTGCGACAAGATGGGTATGTATGTCATCGACCGCGCCAACATCAATGCACCAAAGGCTTCGACAGAGCGCACCATTGGTGGTACTCCCTCAAATGACCCGGCGCTCTGCCAGGAGTATATCGACCGAGTGAAGGCTATGTACTATCGTTCGCGTAACCACTCCTGCATCATTGGATTTATGCTCGGAGGCAAGGCTGGCAACGGATACAATATGTATAAAGCATACGAGTATCTCACATCTGTCGAGGCTCGCCGACCGGTAATCTATGAGGCTGCTGAGGGAGAGTGGAATAGCGATGAGGTTGAGTTCAAAATTCAAAATTAAGAACAAAATTTTGAATTTAAGCAATGAACATTGATCTAATAGTTGTCGGAAAGACCGATATGCGGGAAGTGGAGAGCCTGGTGACGATGTACGCCAAGCGTATCAATTTCTACTGCAAATTCTCGATTACGACCCTACCAGACGTCAAGAATACCAAGAGCCTATCTATCAAGCAACAACGCACCGCCGAGGGTGAGGCCATCCTGCGCCAGATTGGCGAGGGTGATTATGTTATGTTGCTCGATGAGAAGGGCGAAGAGTTCCGCTCGATGGAGTTTGCGCAATGGTTGCAGAAACGTCTCAACAGCGGTATACGCCGTCTGGTATTGGTCATCGGCGGCCCCTATGGATTCTCGGAAGAGGTCTATGCTCGCGCCAATGGCAAACTCTCGCTCTCGCGTATGACCTTCTCGCACCAGATTGTCCGAGCCATATTCACCGAACAGCTCTATCGCGCCTTTGCGATACTGAACAACGAGCCCTACCACCACGAATAGTGCAATAATGGAGCATACACGACTACATATAGCCGTCATAACGCCCAATGTGCTGATGAATCTCGGCCTGAAGAGTATTCTTGAGCGAATCGTTCCCATTGCCGATGTATGCACCTTCACCTCAATAGCCGAGATGAACGAGGAGGGCGAGAAGTTCTATCACTGCTTTGTCTCGGCACAGATATTCCTCGAGAACAACGCCCTGTTTCTGGGTGGTGGCCTCAAGCCCATAGTTCTGACCGACTCGGAGGCCCCGATAGCCCATCTGGCCGGTATTCCCCACCTGAATATCAACCAGCGCGAGGAGCGTCTGGTCAAGGATATCCTGCGACTGCACCACGGAGCTCACCCCGAGCGTATGCACGGTGCTACCCCACCACAGGTAGCGCACATGCCACACCAGATGTACCACTCGGCCGAGGCTGGCAAGGCGGCAGAAGCAGTGGCAGAGTCGGCTGAAGGTCTGTCGGCTGAAGTAAATACGCACCCGATATCTGCGCGTAGTGAGGAGGTGTTGTCGGCACGCGAAATCGAGGTGCTGACACTCCTTGTCAAGGGTCTGCTCAACAAGGAGATAGCCGATCGCCTCAACATCGGACTCACGACCGTCATCTCCCACCGCCGCAACATTGTCGAGAAACTCGGTATGCGCTCGGTCTCGGCACTTACAATCTATGCCGTGATGCGCGGCTACGTAAATATCAACGAAATATAGTTCTACGGCGTTCGGAATAGTAGTGTTTTTGGGTTTTGGCTTTTCGCTTTCAAAATTTATTTATAAATTTGCAGGATAGAAACGAAAATACAAAGATCAAAACACTATAACTATGCGCATAGCACAACTTCTCAAATCGACCGAGTACGACAGCACAGTTGTCGTAAAGGGTTGGGTTCGCACCAAACGCGGCAACAAAAACGTGGCATTCATCGCCCTCAATGATGGCTCTTGTGTAGCCAACATCCAGATTGTAGTAGACCTGGCAAAGGCTGACGAGGAGGTTCTTCGTCAGATTACCACCGGCGCCTGCATAGCTGTCGAG
>JBGUTM010000257.1:0-2124 GCA_045133075.1 Alistipes sp.
TCGCACAGGATATGCCCAATGTGATAGGCATCAAGGAGGCCTCGGGCAAAATCGACCAAATCGAGGAGGTGATTCGCAATCGCAAGGAGGACTTTTTGGTTCTCTCGGGCGATGATGGTATGGCTGTTGATGTCGTGCGCCGTGGAGGCGAGGGTGTGATTTCGGTTGCGGCAAACCTTTTCCCGACACAGTTCTGCAAGAGCGTGAAGTTGGCTCTAGAGGGGGATTTCGAGGCCGCCGAGAGAGAGTATGCCCCCTATGATGAGGTTGTGCAGGCACTCTTTGCGGAGGGTAATCCCACGGGTATCAAGTGTGCACTGAAGGCGAAGGGCCTTATCGGAGGTGCAATGCGCCTGCCGTTGGTCGAGGGTACGCAGGCTCTATACGAAAAATTTGTGGGTTTTATCGAAAAATACGATTTGCACTAATCTTTGCGTTATTGCATAAAACGATGACGATGAGATTACGCATATTGCTTTTGACGATAGTTGCCACCCTTGCGGTGTCGGCTCTGTGGGCACAGACCCCCGATAATGACGATGTATATGCCAAAATCGCCGATAGCGGGTCGCCCTACTACTACCCCAATTTGAAGATGCGCTATGACCAGTGGGCCGAGCCGCTGACGGAGATTGAGTTGCACTATCTCTACTATGGTTACGCCTACCAGCCTGAGTATAAGCCATTGGATAACAACCCATATCTGACGCGAGTGTTGGAGATTATGGCGCGAGTGGCTATCGAGGAGCCGGCTGTCGGCGACCTGGATGAGTTGGTGGTGACGGCTATGCAGGCCTATGAGCGTGACCCCTTCAGCCCCCAGATGCTCAACATCCTGGCATACGCATACGGAGCATTGGGAGATAAGGTGCGCGAAAAGGCGTTCTATGAGAGGCTGAATGGTGTGTTGCAAGTTATCGGCTCCTCGGGAGATGGCCTCAAGGAGAAGAGTGCAATGCATATCACGATGTTCTCACATGCACTGGACTACATCGCATCGAAGGGTTGGACTTACGGCAAGTCGCGTATAATCAGTCGCACGGTGGAGTATGTGCCATTCGAGGTGTCGAGAAATAAGGTTAAGGGCTACTACTTCGACTTTAGTCGTATCTATTGGAATAAGCCTGACAATTACACCTTCAAGCGCGATCGTACCTGGCAGTTCAATAACCTCAAACCTCGCGAGTATAAGTAGAATATGAGAAGATTTATATATATAGTTGTTGTAGTATTGTTGCTCGGCGTAGTCGGCTGTAATGAGAAACAGCCTGTACAGGCACCTAAAAATGCACTTACGGTGGCCAATGATTGCTCGGTGGTACGTCTGCATAGCGGGCAGGGAGCATCGTTTGAGGTGACATTCACTGCAAAGAACGATTGGCATATAACCACCTCGGGGCAGGCCTTTGAGGCCTCGCCGATGCGTGGTAAGGGAAGTTCCGAGCCACAGACGATAACCATCACCACCTTGAGTCCCAATATGAGCAAGGTGGCATTGATGCGCGGTAAATTGAATATATGTCTTGACGGATATTCCACCAAGTATGAAATCAAGGTGATGCAGTGTGCCGCCACCGAGAGAACTCATCTGGTATGGTTCTTCGGCACATCACTATCATACTATTTCAAGATAAACATAGATTGTATGAAGCAGGCTGTCGCCGGTGATATCCTCGGCAAAGACCGCCTAATACTCTTCGTGCAGAGCTCGCGTAATAAGGGTGCAATCAAGGAGATATACTTCGACTCGACAAGGCGAACCGCTGAGGAGATGGTGATTTGCGAGGTGGAGCTCCCCGAGACACTCACCGGCAAGGAGCTCGGAGAGTACCTCTGCGAGATGATGGAGATTGCGCCCGCCGAGCGTTATGCAATGATTGTTGGCGGACACTCTACGGCTTGGCTTCCCGTGATACCCTCCTCGGGAGGCGTTCCGCTTAAGGTTGGAGGTTATCGTCCCGACTGGTCGGTGGCAGAGGGCGCAGAGGTTACACGTACCATCGGCGAGAGTAATGTGAAGCTAAATATAGAGGATTTTGCCGAAGGATTAGAGGCTACTAATCAGCACTTTGATTGGCTCTACTTCGATGTGTGCTTTATGTCGTCAATCGAGGCCTCTTACGC
>JBGUTM010000258.1:0-2061 GCA_045133075.1 Alistipes sp.
AAAAATTAAATTTTTACTAGTAAAGTTGATAAATAGATGAAAAAATGTATATCTTTGTAAAAACGTATGCCTAACACGAACAGAACTTTAATAGAAAAAATAACCAATTTTTAATGAAACCAGTTGCTTATGTTAAAGAAAATTTTAGGGGGGGTATTCGCAGAGTGAGTACTTGGCCCCGAGCGTAGAGATGCTCTACGTTGAGCTTGAGCGAGGATTCGCTGACAGTTTTGTCAAAGAAGAAGAGGATTTTTAACCTTAAAGTGCAGTGACTATGAAAAAGAATCTTATTGCTTTGGCAAGTGCTGTTGTTGCACTTATGATGTCGGCTTGTGTCAAGGATACAACTGCTGATATCGTTAAGGAGAGTGGTGTTACCCAGACTATTACTGCCTCTATTGAGGGTATGACTCGTACCTCGATGGAGGATTTCGAGGTTGGACAGAAGGCTGATATCGTTTGGTCTTCGGGTGACAAGATTGGTCTTGTAACCGAGAGCGGATCTATCGTTCAGGCTACAATCAACGAGGCTTCAGTTGGTAAAGAGGTTGCCGAGTTTACTATTTCGGATACCAATGTTTCATCAAGCACGAAGTATATTTACGGCTTCTATCCCTACCAGAGTGGCGTTACCTATGCAGATGGCAAACTTTCGGGTGTTTGCCTCAATAATCAGCGTACATTTATCAAGAATCAAACAGAAGGGGAAGGTGCTGTTCTTGATGGTTATGGTTTGACATTCAATACTAACGAGATGCATATGGTTGCAAAGCCTGACGCAAATGGCAACCTCGTCTTTAAGTGCTCTTGTGGCCTTGTTGAGGTGCAGCTTACCGCTGATAAGGCAATCAACTTCTACAACTTTACCCTCCATAGCGACTCGAAGGAGTTGTCGGCTTATGGTACTGTTGATTTGAAAGCAGAGAATCCCGTATTTGTTCCTTACAATATGGGTACATACAATTGGAATACTATTGACGCAAAGAAGTATGGTACTCACTCGGCATATATGACAGGTGCAAGTAATAACGGTAAAGGTGTTCAAGTTAATAATACTCAGGTTACCAAGTTATTCTTTGTTGTTCCTGTTGGTACATACGATGATTTGGAGATTCAGGTTGCTTGTCCTAATTTGTGCGTAACAAAAAAGTCGACCAAGTCTCACACTGTTAAGCGCAATGTGGTTCTTGCATTCAATCCTATCAATGTGAGCCAGGTTAGCAATCTCTACACAGGTAGCGATGTTGTTGATTTGAGTGCAAATGGATGTGCTAATACCTATCTTGTCCCCACTTCGGCTTCGCCCAAGAAGTATAAGTTTACTGCCAAGATGGTTGGTAATACCAAGTCGTTCACCTTGCCTGATGGTACAGTGATTAAAGATATGGGCACCGGCGCTTATAACTACAATACCACATATGTATATGCTGAGGATGGTGAGGGTGTTATTACCGACTTGCGTCGTGAGAAAGATATTGTATATTTCACCGCTTCGAAGCCCGGTAATGCAATTATTATGATTGGTAATACGAGCATTGAGCGTCTTCAGCAGTTCCATATTTGGGTTAGCGATGCTAAGGATCAGTCCCTTCCGGGTGGTCACGTATTCCTCAACTGTAACCTCGGTGCTACTTACGCTCCGGAGACTTTGGAGCAGGCAAAGAATATGACCAAGGAGCAGCTTTGGCGTTCGGCTGGTTGTCTCTATCAGTGGGGTAACCCGACTCCTCGTCCTTCGAGAACCGAGAATTTTATTCCTGCAAACTATACAGGTGGTGCGTCTGCAGGTAATGCCGATTGGAAAAATTACGGTTGGATTATCCATCCTTGGTCTGTTGATGCATATTCACTTCGCCGATTCAGTTCAGATACAAACGGTGCGAATCTTCTTCGCTCAAGAATGTATTATAACTTCTATTCGGTTGTTACCAACACTTACGCAGACGACAAAACTTTGGTTTGGTGGCAGGCTGATAGAACAACGAATGGAGATCTTCGCTTTGGAGAGAAGGCTCTCTGGCAGGAGACCAAGACTCAGTTTGACCCGTGTCCTCCGGGATA